>JAFDAP010000119.1 GCA_019313765.1 Deltaproteobacteria bacterium
GTCTCCATCATCATGCGGCGATAGGGCTTATGGTCAAAACTGATCCTCACCATCCAGACATCGCACTCCAGACCAAACATGGCGCAGCACATGGCAAGTGCGCTTCCCCATTGACCTGCACCGGTCTCAGTGGTGATCCTCTTGGTACCGGCAACCTTATTGTAGTAAGCCTGTGCAATGGCCGTATTCGGTTTGTGGCTGCCCGCCGGGCTCACGCCTTCATTCTTAAAATAGATTTTGGCAGGCGTCTCTAAGTGTTTTTCGAGCTCGTACGCCCTGTACAGGGGCGTTGGCCTCCATATCAGGTACTTTTCCAGGACCTCTTCCGGTATATCAATCCATCTTTCCGTGCTCACCTCTTGCTCTATCAAATTCATGGGAAAGATTGGGGCCAGATCATCCGGACCTACCGGCTGGCCGGTCCCCGGGTGAAGAGGGGGTTCCATTGGCGTGGGCATATCCGCCATGATGTTGTACCATTGACGCGGCAATTCCGACTCGGGTAGAAAAATCTTTTTGACGTCCATAACTCCTCCTTTTTTGAGTATTGGTTTGTCGTTTAAGTCCGCAGCAAGCCACGCCACGAACCGCCCCTGACCCAAACTGCTAATTAGGTAAAATCCTGTTATCAATAATTAGCAGGTCTTTTAAACTCTAAAAAAGTACCGGAAAGGACAGATAGAACGGGGATTCTAAGTCCCATGATCGAAGGGGAGCGTAAACTTTTTGGCCCATAAAGTCAAACGGTATTTTGAGGCCATTTTGAATTCTCTTAATTTCCCTTTTCAAACCTCAAAAAATGCTTTATAGTCCTAATTATGACAAACTTGTAAAAAGTCTCTCCCACTTGTCATTTCGAGCCCCGCAATGCGGGATAAACTGCGCGAGAAATCTTTAACGTGTAACCAATTGAAAATATAAGATGTCTCCCTGCGGTCGAAATGACAGATTTATTAAGTACTACTTTTTACGGGTTCATCAATTATAGTGTTCAAAAAATGTTTTTTTCGTACAAAATCATTTTCTTAAACTGTATACTTACCTTTTCCACGGTTTTTATGTATGAGGACCGAAGTCTGAGGTCTCAACCCCTGCAATTGTAACCCTATGTTTTCAGGAGCGTAACCATGGAAGCAAAAGCAAAAGACGACCTTTCCGACGACCAAAAAAAGCTGATTTATTACAAGGCGTTAAATGATATCGGCAATCAGATCCACGCTGCAAAGAATATCGATGAAATTCTTATCAGCCTCAAGGACAACATCCTGAGCCTTTTTGAGGCCGACCGGATCACGATCTATGTGGTGGACGTGAAGAAAAGGGAGATCTATTCGCGCTTCAAGGGCGGGGGTGATACCGTGGAAATCAGGGTCCCCATCAATAACAAGAGTCTTTCCGGGTACACTGCCTCAAACGCCCAGATTACCAATGTGGTCAATGCATATGACAGTGCTGAACTGGCCATGATAAACAAGGACCTCTCTTTTGACAGCACCTGGGACAAGAAATCCGGTTATGCCACGAAACACATCCTGACAGTTCCTATCCTGTACAAGAAGTATGTAATAGGCGTGCTTCAGCTCATAAACAAGAAAAACGGGGATCGTTTTACCTTAGATGACCAGAACTCGGGAGTGGAAATGGCAAAGGTCCTGGGCATAGCCTTTTTCAACCAGAACAAGATGACCAAGAAGAGAGCAAAGAAGACCCGGTTCGATTACCTGCTCAAAAACAATCTTATTACCGATAAAGAGCTTCAACAGGCCATTACATCGGCCAGGGCACAGAGGACTTCCGTAGAATCGATCTTTTTGAACGAAATGAAGGTCAAGAAGGCCGATATCGGTCAATCCCTTGCCGGGTATTACAAATGTAAATATGTGCCCTTTGATAGTAATTACCCCATTCCCGGAGACCTCTTGCCCAGAGTGAAGCAGGTCTTCCTGAAGAGAAACCTGTGGGTGCCCCTTGCCAAAGAAGACGGCAAAGTGAAGATTCTCATAGACGACCCCCAGCGTTTAGACAAAATTGACACCATAAAATCCTTGATCAAGGCAAAGGAGTACGAGTTTGCCGTGGGTCTCAAGGAAGACATCCTCCAGTTTTTGGACTATTTCTATGGAACGCCTCCTCCCGAGGACCAGGGCTCCATTGACGAAATCTTAGGAAAATTGGACTCGGAAGAAGAGGAAGATGCAGACGATGGCGCGGACATGCTGACAGAAGACGACAGCGCCATTGTCCAGCTCGTAAACAAGATCATTTTGGATGGCTACAAGAAGAAGTGCTCGGATATCCATATCGAACCCCAACAGGGTAAACTTGGCGCCGAAATCAGGTTCAGGATTGACGGTGCCTGCCAGAAATACCAGACGGTTCCTTACCAGTATAAGCGGGCCGTAGTATCAAGGTTAAAAATCATGTCTGATCTGGACATCGCCGAACGGAGAAAACCACAGGACGGAAAGATCCAGTTCAAGAAATTTGCGCCCCTTGATATCGAATTAAGAGTGGCCTCACTTCCCACGGTAGGCGGGGAAGAAGATATTGTCATGCGTATCCTTGCTGCCGGCGAACCCATTCCCTTGGAGGCCATGGGGATGAGTGAAAGAGACCACAAGCTTGTCCTCGAAAAGATTGCCACTCCTTACGGTATCTTCCTGGTTGTGGGACCAACCGGAAGCGGGAAAACAACTACCCTTCACTCGGCGCTGGCCCATATTAACAAACCGGAGACCAAGATCTGGACGGCAGAAGACCCGGTGGAAATCACCCAGAAAGGGCTGCGCCAGGTCCAGGTCCAGCCCAAAATAGGCCTTGACTTTGCCTCGGCCATGCGCTCTTTTTTGAGGGCCGACCCGGACGTGATCATGGTAGGTGAAATGAGGGATCATGAAACCGTTTCCACCGGCATTGAGGCATCCCTGACAGGCCACCTGGTCTTCAGTACCCTACATACAAACAGCGCCCCTGAGACCATTACAAGGCTCTTAGATATGGGCATGGACCCGTTTAACTTCGCCGATGCCCTTTTAGGTGTCTTAGCCCAACGTCTTGTGCGGACCCTGTGTAAATCCTGCAAAGAAGCCTATCATCCTGATCGCAAGGAATACGATATGCTCGTCCAGCAGTATGCCGGGGACTTTGACGCCCTGGACCTCCCCTATTCCGAGGACCTGGAACTTTTTAGGGCCAATGGATGCGATAAGTGTGCGAACACCGGGTACAAGGGCAGGACCTGCCTCATGGAGATCCTTGACGGCACGGACGAGATGAAGACGCTCATCCAGCAGAAGGCCTTAATGGAGGATTTGAGAGAACATGCCGTAAAGGATGGGATGACCACCCTTATGCAGGACGGGATCAGAAAGGTGTT
This sequence comes from Deltaproteobacteria bacterium, assembly GCA_019313765.1. Classification (GTDB taxonomy): domain Bacteria; phylum Desulfobacterota; class DSM-4660; order Desulfatiglandales; family Desulfatiglandaceae; genus JAIOSR01. Next base: position 3,377 of record JAFDAP010000119.1, read on the forward strand.
TCTTGGCGTGACCGATATCCAGCAAGTCAGGAAGGTGTGTATAAAATAATGGCTTGATTTTCCGTGTTTTCCCTTCTTCTCACATCCTCCTTTGTGTCTTTCCCTTAAGTTGGCCGGGGCCCTTCAGGGACAGCGCAACCTTTGCCCAAAATATCCGCATAATAAGGCCGGAAGTTCACGAGGTAATCAAGGAGTAAAAAAATATGGCAGGACTAAAATACGAGTTAGATGAGAAAGTGGCCGTTTTGACCATGAACGATGGTGAAAACCTGTTTAATCTTCCATTTCTGGAAGACTTCCTCACGATTTTGGATAAGATCGAACAAGAGACAGAAGCCAGTGCACTGGTTGTGACCTCTTCCCACGAAAAAATCTTCTGTAACGGTATTGACCTTGACTGGCTGGTCCCTTTTATTCAGAAAGGGGACAAAGAGACTGCTATGACCTTTTTTCGCACAATGATGAAGCTTTTCAAGCGGATTCTCCTTTATCCAATGCCCACGATAGCTGCCATATCAGGCCATTCCTTTGCAGGCGGCGCCATCATGAGCTGCGCCTTTGACTTTCGCTTTATGCGCTCCGACCGCGGCTTTTTCTGCTTTCCTGAGGTGGACCTGAGCATCCCGTTTCTACCAGGGATGATTGCCATCATCACCAAGGCCATCCCCATGTACAAATTTGGGGAGATGCAGTACAGCGGAAAACGGCTTACGGCCGGGGAATGTGAAGCCCACCACATTGTCATGAAGGCATGTCACATGGATGACCTCATGAAAGAGGCCCTTTCATTTGCAAAAAGCCTGAACAAGCGAAGAGAGATAATCCATGAGATGAAAAAGAGGCTATACAGGGACATCATCAATATCCTCGATGTAGAAGATCCACCGATGATCGAGTCCGGGGTTTTTTATGTATAAGGTTAAGGACATGAAATATTTCAGCTATTATCCCGAGGGTACAAACATTACCTTAATAGGAACTGACAAAAAGCAGATAATAAGTACACTGCTTAATTATGCTCTGCCGGTTCCTCCTGAAGGAGACATGCGCCAGCTTGCAAAGGTAAGTATTATGTGTGCCCTTGGGTATCCGGTTACGAGTCATTTTTTCGAGGCTGAAATAAAGAAAGGCGTGTTTATCAGAGTCCATGCAAATGCATTTAAATATATCAAAGAAATCGCAGAAGATTTTGAGCATCTGAAAAGGGGAGATTTGTACAAATTCGACACAGGTCGGAGGGACTATGGCCTCCTTTTCCTGCCGGAGTATATAATGCAGGGCCTGAAAGATTATGACTGGAACCGGCACAAGGAACAGGTTGATGAGTGGATGGAGGGTGAGCAGGAAGCCCGGCCCGAAGAGGTTAAGACAGGAAAGTTTTTAGTAAAACCGGATTAGAGCATAAAGAAGGATTGTAATAGTTCACCTAATAGAAAACCTTTAGACAGGATAACAGGATAAACATGATTTCTGTGTCCTGTATATCCTTTTATAAATCCTGTATTTCAACAGTATCCGTTTTCCCGGGCATTTCTGGTAAAAGTTGGCTAAATAAATACAATTTCTATTATGTGAATGTGAACAGTCCAATAATAAATTGTCTCAAAACAGGATATGTGTTTTGATTTACAAGATAAAATTAATCCAGTTCATCCCGTTAATCCTGTCAAAAAAAGATAGCTGAACTCTTACGAAGGATTCGGATATGGAGAGGAAATCATCCCATGAAATATCATGATCTTTTAATTGAAAGGGACGGGGCCTTAGTCAGGGTGATACTGAACCGGCCCGGCTCGTTAAATGCCCTGTCCGCGCGTATACTTAAGGAACTGAAAAATGTTGCTTTGGACTTCCAGGATGATCCGGATATTCGGGTTGTCATCCTGACAGGGGCGTCCGGTAACTTCACTGCCGGAATGGACCTCAAGGATCCGGAAGTCCAAAAAATGTCATCCGGCACAATGTCCGAGCGCAGGGAACGTGTCATACTGGGACCCGAGGTCTGCCGGGCCTGGGAGGAGACCAAACCGGTAACCATTGCCGCCATCGAGGGATTTTGCATCGGAGGCGGTGTATCTTTAGTTATTTCCTGTGATTTTCGCATCATGGGCCAATCCTCATTCATGCGTATCCCCGAGGTGGAACTGGGCTTGAATTACAGTTGGGGGTCCATCCCTCGCTTGCTCCATCTCGCGGGACCTGCAAAGACCAAGGAAATGATCATGCTGTGTGAGCCGGTGCAGGCTGAAAAGTGCCTGACATGGGGCCTTGCCGAGCAGGTAGTTCCTGATGGATCAACCGGTGAAGCTGCTCAAGCCATGGCCGAAAAGATTCTCGAAAAACCGCCCATTCCCGTTTCCATGACAAAACAGGCCGTATTCAACATAACCGGTGCCCTTGACCGGGCAGGCATCTACATGGACGCGGACCAATTTCTCCTTACCACATATACGGAAGATCACAAGGAGGGAGTGGGAGCATTTTTTGGAAAAAGAAAACCGCGGTTTAAGGGCAAGTAAAAAGCCTGGCCCAGAGGGGATTTGCTTTGTTGGAGTTTCATTGACTTATTGAAATTCCAAATATCAAATCCCAAATATCAAACAAATTCCAATGACCAAAATTCAAAAATCCAAACAATGTCT
>JAFDAP010000120.1 GCA_019313765.1 Deltaproteobacteria bacterium
ACCCCTCCCCCGCCATTTGAAGTGAATTCAAATGGTTCCACCCTCTCCAAGGCGTAGGCTCTACCCTCCGGCCTGGAAGCCCTACGGGCTGGAAGCGGAGCCGGAGGCCCACCCCAGGCCGGGGCTTACTCCCGCCATGGCGGGACCTGTTGATGAACTCCTTTTAGGAGGCCATCAACTCCATTATCCTTTCTTGATTTCCTGAAAAGAGTTCCAGGTCGTCCCTTGTTACCTTATGCATGCCATACCAGGACCTGTCAAAAACCGTCACGTTTTCGGAAAAAACCGCTAAAAGGCCTTCCCTTTCATGGCCGCGTCTCCCTAATTCCCGCTTGTAATCACGATTGGATTTATATTTGGCAATGCTGATTATTTCATTTTCAGCCAAGTGCGCAAGTGTTGACAGATAAAGCGCCCTCAGGGCCAGTCGGAATTCACCCCTGTCCATTAATTCCTTAGCCATAACCATCCATTGATCCGCAGGAAGCTCGTCGGCCTTTATATGATCGTCTGTCAGATCGGGCACGGCAGGGATTGCCTCGCTGGTAGTTGCCGATTGTCGTTCCCTGCGCCTCTTTAAGGTTCGCCAGAGAAAGACGCCTAAAAGAGAGACCAGTACCGCAAGGAGTACCCACAACAAACCGCGCACCGAAGTGATCCATCCTTTGCCCGGGCCTTCACGGCTCTTGTCAGTTCCGGGAAAGAACTTCTCCAGCCAGTCCATGATCTTACTTAACCATCGCGCAATGGTCTTGAAACAGGTCTTTGCTCCCTCTGCGATCCATTTCATCAGCGTTGCAATAGGACCCGGTTGAACACTACTATCTTGCTCGATCTTTAAACGGGGCATGCGCCAGGCAAACTCTCTTCGGCTCATTACTTCATCTATGGAACCGGAAAGGGCGTCCGGGGGAACGGAGGTGCTTTGCAAACCATACCGGCTAAAAGATATCCCGGGACGTTCCTCTGCCATTAAGGGACAAAATGGTGCTACGCATAGGGTAAGGATTATCATGGTGGCGAACATGGTTTTGTGAAGAGCAAATGCCTTCAGTTCCGTCTTTAAATCCTTTCCTGTTCTAAGGGATGCTCCGTAAAAACATCTGAGCGCATAAACGGTCTTTACCAGGGGATCCATGCACAAATACGCCATGCCAAAGGTTGTAGCCATGAAGGTGGTATTCAGCATGCTCCAGCCGCTTATTGTGAACACTGTCTCAATGCCTAAGAATTTCTTCAGCATTTGCGGAACTAAGAAAATGCCTATGGCCAAATTCAGAAAAACAAAAAAGCCAAACATGGAAAATATGAGTAACAGAATATGGTTCTGTCCTGGCAAAAATTTTGCCTGGTGCCATGATTTTTTGAATACTGTCTTTATGCCATGGCCGTCACCATCACCCTGTGCGGAAACATTCTGGTATAAGGCATAGGACCAGGCAAATGGAATCGCCATGACCAGGGCCAGGGGCAACACAAAAAGCCCGGAGGCCTGGATTATTGTCTGAGTAGCAGTCAAACGACCGATGCTGACAAGGGTCCGGCGAGACGTCGGTTCCCCTGCCATGTGTGAGATTATATTTTGGGCAAAAACCCCGTGCCAGCATTTCATCCAGACAAAGAGCATGGCAAGACCCAATGATGCGACTGCACAATACTTGCTTGCAAAGGCATTTCGGCTCATATCGGCCCAGAAGTACAGCAGCCCTAAGACAAAGGGCAGGCTCCCGATGTAATAGCTGAAAAGCAGACTGAAAGGTGAAAGGCGCAACAGGTGTATGGCCTCTTCTATGATTTCAATGGCCCCCTTTTCTTTTTGCCTTTTCTTGCGGTTCATCGTTCCCCCCACCATCCGGTTTGCCACAATGTTCCTTCATGAAAAGAAGTGGGCAGCGAAAGCAGGATCTGACCCAGATAATAAAAAAACATCCACAGGACCATACCCCCGCACAGGAATTGCATCAATCTCATCAGCCCGGTAAAGCGAAGGGATCGGACCTGTGATGACGTAAGAAATTTATTCAAACAGGAGGCGCACAGTACTCGATCCTCGTGTTCGGCAATACATTCCCGGCAGAAAAAGCGGCCGCATTCAGGGCAGCGGGCCACGGCCTCGCGAAGTTTGTGGTTAAAGCAGCGCTGACGACTGAGGTCCTGCATTTTCAATCCCCTAAATTGTTCTATTCTCATGCCTTCTCGGGTGTAATTCAAGGCTGTTGACAAAAATCCCCCTCGGTCCCCCTTTAAAAAAGGGGGAAGATTTTGTCCCCCCTTTGTAAAGGGGGGTAGGGGGGATTTCGCCATATCTGCCAACCAACATGCTTGAATTACACCCTGCCTTCTCTATTCACGGATCATAAATTAATGGTTCAGATTTGTGAGATAAACCTCTAAACCCTGAACCTTTGAATCCTGAACCCGTGAACTGTTATCCATGTTCCTGTCGGAAGCCCTTAAGGGAAATAAGGCCGGAAACTCCGAGGGTAAAAGAGCACACGACAGAGAAGACAGCGATCCCCATGAGCCATGGACTGTCCATAGGGGATAGACTGGAAAATGCCTTAAACAATTCCCATTGGTTGCGCACGGCTTCGGGATGTTTAACCGCAGTAACGAAGAAAAGGATGTAACTCAAAAAGAAGTCAATGCACACAAAGCCCAAGGTCGTCCATGTTATGGCTATAACAGAATCTTTCATATCACTGTCATGCTGTTTCACCAAAGCAATGATAACGAACACGCCCGTGGCCATAGTTATGGCGCTTGAAAGGAGTGTGACGGCCACATGATTATAAAATATAAATATCCCGGCAAATAATCCCCAGGCCAGGAGCAGGCAGAACAGAATCGAATGAAACCTCCCGTGCTCGTGCCGCAGAGTTTTACGGGCCTTGCTGATAGTGGAGGGTGAAGTCGCCTGCCGCGACTCCTTTAGGGAGTTTTCCTCTATTGCTTCGGGTGTCAGGGTACCCTGGGCCTGTTCAATCAATGGTCCCAACCGGTCCATTACCTTCCGAACGGACCTCAACCTGTTCAACGAAGGCAGTTTTTCTGTCTGGACGGCCGTTTTAAGGTGGCATTCACACGTGGGTCCGAGCAAGCAGTTAACCAACAGTATCAGGAGAAACAGCCCTGCCATTATGCCGAAAAAAATCACCCATGCTCCCCCGATTAAGGCAGCCAAGAGGGTGAACAAACCGCAAAAAAGGCCTAAAAAAAGGTTTTGGATCTTTCCGCGTATGGTCTTCCTGGTGATGATTGCCTGGATGTCCGTATAATAGAACCGCTTGTAATCTTCTGAGACACGCTTGGAGTCAATCGAAAGCATGTGGTCTGCGCCCAACCAGAGGGTATTAAGTCCCCCTAAGAAATTCTTTTTCTTCCCGGGCAGGCGTTTATATGGCTTTTGTTTTTTCTTCATTTCGGTATAGTTAAACGGTTGTGGTTGCGCTGCTCGTTTCGTCTGCCGTCAATCGGTTGCGATCATCCTTAGGGCTTACGCTGACTGAATTTGGTCCAAGCAAGCGATAATTTATACAACTGGCGGCTGGCTTTATCATAGCTATTGATCAGCTCGTTGCATACATCAATATCAACATGGCGGGGGTAAAGGTCTCGGGCTTGGCTTAGAGAAACTATGGTCTCATTTGATTCGGCCATTGCATCGTCAAGGTATTTCTGGAACCCTTTCTTCTGATGCCTTTTAGAATGCCCTTCTGCTATTAATCTCGGAATAGCTTTAGATGAACGGCGGAGCTGATTTTTCAGATCATATTCCTCTTCCTTTGGCAGCTTTGGCAAAACCTTTTTAAACACCACAAGCATTGCTTTATAGGTGCCTTGATAAACATCCAAGTCGTGAAAACTCTTTATTGGCTTTTTGATTTTGTCCATAGACGCTCCACGAACCCCGATACGAGCCGCGCAACCACAACCGATTGACTCAACCGAAATCCTACAAGGTTACTACCAACAAAAGGGTTATAAGTTTTCAAATTTCTGTTATAAATTCATCAACGCGTTGCACAGGAATAGATAAAAGCCGACCACCCGAAGATTTGAAGAACGGCGAAAAAAATTGCTATGATCAAGCGAACCTTTGTTCGTTGTATAATGCTTGAGGGCGCCTTCCAGTAATGGATGGCCATGAAAAGGGTCATGGGTGCGGTCAGAATTGTGGGCCAGACAAATACCATAGGGACAACGGCAAGTAACAGTACAATGGTATCGTAAAGGATGCGATGGTTTTCCAGGTCTTTGATTTTATGCTTTTTTTTGCCTGTTTCCAGGCAGGAAAGACACAGATGACGGCCATCGAACTCCACATCACACAGTGCACACAAAAATCTTCCGCACACAGCACACGGAACCACCGCTTTTTTCTTAGGGTGATAAAAACAGGTGGCCTCATCATTTAATACCAGGGAATCGGCCGGGGCACCCGAGGGAAACTCCCTGAACAGGGCAGGGAAGACCTCCACGCGCAAAAGGGCATCACAAGAGGCACAGTGGATCATGCCGGGTGAATTTAAAAATTCGGTTTCAAGGGGAGTATTGCATTTGGTGCATGTGACCAAAATATGACGTCCTTATTTTTTATTTAGTCCTTGAAAACCCCGCTCTCTGGGCAGAGTCAGTGGGCTTTGCCTTGATGATTCCTGTGGACTCTATGTTGTAGGGCATACGGTTGCGGTTGCGACGCTCGTATCGGTATTCGTAATGCGGTTTTCGGTAAAAACCCCGCAACCGACTGACCAAAGACGAAACGAGCAGCGCAACCTAATAACGAAAACCGTCTAACCCCTCCGGGGATAACCAAAGCCTGGTCCTCCCTCCGGGCCGTAGGCCCTATGGGCCGGAGGCTGGGCCAGGACTTTTACTTCCTTATTACCCGCGTGTCGCAGATACGGTCGTGCAGGGCGCGTTTCTGCTCATCAAAGGCGACCATGATGTAACCGATACAAAGAATTATAGCGCTTATCATTTCCGCAAAATACCGCCCAAAGGCCCTGAGGTAACTCACCTTGTCGCCATCGCCTGTAACAACCTTTATTCCACACGCCATTTTTCCGGGAGTTGCGGCATACTTCCCCAAAAACCAGGTTGTGTAGGCAGCAGTTATGGCGATTTGAAAAAGCTGTAAAACAAATGGCAGTATGACCGCAGCGAGGGAATCCGGAGATGACAGGGCAGGGAACATTATTAAGCCTGCTGCGAAAGAAAGAATCGTATTAGCCACCCCCACGATGATCCAGTCGATAAATTTAGCCCCAAACCGGAGCCAGAATCCTGCATATTCCATGGCCCCGGAAACGGTCATGCCTTCCTTGAGCTTCTGTACAAATATTGGTTTGCACCCGGCACACACCCATGAATCCCCGTATTGGATCATTTCCTCCCGGGAAAAGGCCCTGCCGCACTCGGAGCAAAAGGATTTCCCTGAAGCGCCTGTGGCCCCGTCTGTTGCCACAACTCCGGCGCTGCCGGTCATGACCCTGGCATACTCATCCCAGTTTGCCATGTTCGGGTTCCAGACTAAGGTCTTAGATGTAATCTTTCCCTCATCTACCAGGGCCTGAAATTCCTCTTCAGTGACAGGTCCCTTCTGTTCTTTCCGAACGGCATAGTACCATTGCATGATCGTCTCCCGGTTTTTATTCGGCTTTTAAAACCTGGTCCTCAGGGACCGTCGAAGATTCCCGCTGATGTTCAGCGGGAGGTCAGAAATAGATGGCTCTGCCGTTCAAAATGAAAATCTGTTGAGTCAAATGGTTGCGGTTGCGCAGCTCGTTTCGGGATTCGTGTGTCGGTTACGAACAAACCTACAAAGTAAATTAGGAGATCACACAAGAACCACCGCAACCCGATAACGCTCGACGAAACCAGCAGCGCAACCGAATAACGAAAAATACCTAAGGTATTTAGCTGTTTTTTGCGAGGTTCTCAAACCACGAACATGGCTTTAACCATCTCTTTTTTGGATCATCCGGCAAATGAG
>JAFDAP010000121.1 GCA_019313765.1 Deltaproteobacteria bacterium
ATCAAACTCTTGAAATGTTCGAGGATAGTCAATCCCGGCGACAAGGTCATACGAATTTTTCATACCTCAACATTACATGTTGAGGTAACTTGCGTCAAGTGGATACCCCCTTTCCATAATATACATGAGAGTGGAGTTCGACGCCCTCATTTATGACAGAGCTGGTTTCTATAACACTCCTGACAAAATCGTAGGAGTGATGATGCTTGGTCTCGTGATCGAATATACCAGACGGGAGCATATTATACTCTTTTATCTCATCCTGCTTCTCATGCTTTATTCCGTTTACGGGTGGGTTTTCCCAGGTTTACTTGGTCATCCCGGGGTCTCCTGGACAAGAGTAATAACATCTTCTTCCATTGAGATCTCATTGGGCCTATTTGGAACGTATGCACAAATCGGGGTAGGCGTTATCGCAGCATTTTTCATGTTTTTGGGCATTGCACAGGGATTTGGTGTTCAGGATTCTATTGTCAAAACTTTCACCGGGATGTTTGCTAAACGTAAAACCCTCATTCCACAAACGGCGGTGGTGACTTCAATGGCTATCGCTACCTGTAGTGGATCGGGAGCAGCGAATGCAGCCATAACCGGGCAGTACACGATACCGTTGATGAAAAGAGCAGGGTTTCCCGCTCTTCACGCCGGTGCTGTGGAAGCTTCAGCTTCGCTGGGAGGCCTGCTCATGCCACCAGTCATGGCCATAGCCGGTTTCCTCATGGCTGACTTTATGGGAGTGACTTATTTCGAGGTTATCGCTCGAGGATGGGGGCCGGCACTCATTTTCTTTGGTATCATATCCATGTCGGTTTATCTCTTTACAGCGCGCTTCCTGCGGGGAAGGGAAGTGGCCCAACTTCAGCGCCGGATTCCATTATCGAAAGGTTCTCCAAAATGGACGTGGTCAACACGGCGATTTTCTTTGGCTTCATCGGCGTTTTGATCTATTTGATGGGTGTGCTTTGGTATGATGCATCAAAGGCCGCACTTAACATTGCGATCGGTCTCTTTATCACCGCCTCCGTAATCCGCATGTATCTCCATCCTGGGACGATTTCAGATAAAATAAAGGAATGGGGTAGGTGTTTGCGCGAAGCCTTAGAGGGATTTGCCGGGGTCACCGCTCCGCTCATTCTCTTGCTCGCCATGCTCGGGGTGATGATAAATCTGTTCGTGGTTAGTGGATGGATGATTAAGCTAATGGGGCTACTGGTGACGGTCGGTGAATTCAATGTCGTAGCCCTTATCGGAGTGGGGTTCGCCATTGGAGTCTTCTTAGGGCTGGGAATACCTCCGTCGGCCTGTTACATACTCACAGCCGTGATAGTCATCCCGCCTATGACAAAAATCGGGATCAACCCCTGGGTAGCTCATTTCTTCTTATTTTTCATAGCGGTAATATCCGAATACTCGCCACCAACCTCACTCGTCGCTGCGGTTGCTTCCCGTATTTCAGGGGCCTCCTTCATGAAGACTATGATGGTAACGCTGCAAATATCTCTTCCTTTTTTCTTCCTCACATTCGCGATTTTTAATTGGGATATTTTGTTGTTGAAGCCCGGTTTATCACAACTGGCTGCTATGGGTGTGCTACTTGTTGGATGCTCGACAGCAGCTGCCGCCATCCACGGTAGACTTTTTGAACGTAAAAGGTATGACCTTCCTTCAAGGCTTTTAGTCCTCCTCGTGGCGCTATTTATCTTGTTCTATCCGAGAGGCACCCTTTCGGCATTGGCATTGATACCAGCCTTGGCTATGATAGTCCTGGTGATCTGGCGGACCGAAAAAACATCGGTGTCTTCTTAGGATTGCTATATTCGCACCACTGGCCCCCATACGCCTGACGTATTTAGGGTCACATTCCACCGTAATGTGGTGCAACGGGTTGAAGCTTTTTTCTCAGTCTTCGAGACCTTTGAAAAATGTTCAATTTTGGTCAAAATCAAGTCGAAGATCCCGGACTCTGAGCGGGAGAAGGCGAAAATTTCAACCACAGGAATATATTGAATATTTCGAGGATTGAAATTTGAGTCTGACGCCGAGATTGGCCAAAAGGGGGCGTTTTGCAAAGGTCTCTCTTCATCACGGTGATGCATAGTAGATATTACAGGTCAGGGCAACGACCGATCTCACGAGTTGGCCGCGTAGACATGGAAAAACTTCGTGCGGTGTTAAGGTGGTGAATCTCAAAAGTTGCGCGTGCCCGCCCGGTCGACGCAGCGATTTATGTATTTTTTACAATGTTTGCCACTTCAATTAGATTTTGATCTGGATCTCTGAAATAAAATGAAATAATGGGGCCAGTAGCTCCCGTTCTTGCCACGGGTCCTTCAATTATTTTTACCCCCTTACTTTTTACATGTTTCATGACTACTTCCAGTTTCGAGTTGGTCAGGAAGCATAAGTCTTGTGAGCCAGGGGTTGGTTTATTAGCTTTTGGCTCAAATTCATTGCCTTGCTCATGAAGATTAATTTTTTGACCCCCAAACTTGAGGGCAATTCTACCTTCGGCGAAGCTTTCTCCGACCATACCAAGTACGGACTCATAGAATTGAACTGTTTTATTGATATTCTTGACTGTCAAAACGATGTGGTCGATATTGGTGATGTTCATGTTTCTATCCGTACACCGAGTATGTCAGGGGTGTTTATAAATAGTCCGGCATCCATTTCACTCAAATTTAGGTCCGTTGTGCCCTGTTACAAGAGTAACACTATCAGCGCGTTTCAGCTTCGACTATAGCACACCAATATTTGTCAAGATCTGAGATACTATTTTTTTCCCTTCTTCATCCAATTGTCTTTGAGGAGGCAATGGGAAACCCACAGGAAATCCCTGCATCTCTAATCCGGCCTTGACGCATGCAGCAAGGGAATAATTCTGGAAGGCAACATTAAGTGACCATAATGTTTTCTGGAATTCAAATGCCGCCTCCCACCTTTTTTCCCGGGCCAGCTCGTAAAGCTTAACACACTGTTCCGGAATAAGGCAGGCAGGCCCGGACATCCAACCTACACCACCCATCATAAAAACAAAAAGTGGCACGTGTGCCGAGGCACTGAAAATCTTTATGCGATCCTGAAGGGCATTAACAATGGATAAAAGCTTACCGGTGTTGCCGGAAGCATCTTTCAAATAACGGATGTTCGGTTCTTCTGCCAACTCCTCGAGCATAGGAATGGTAAAACCCCACTTGGCGAATTTTGGGTTTGTATATAAAGTAACCGGGCAAGAGACAGCACGGGCCACGGCCCGGAAATGTTCAACTACCTGCTGATCAGCTAAGGGAAAATAAGTTGGTAAGACAACAAGGATACCATCTGCGCCGATACGCTCTGTCTCTATAGCCTGTTTCACCGCGCCGTTTGTTGTCATTTCATTGACTCCGGCAATAACAGGAACACGGCCAGCAGCGGTCTTAACTACAACATCTACCACCCTCTTTTTTACTTCCCATGGGAAATAGGCGCCTTCTCCAGTGCTTCCCAAAGGGGTTAGACCGTGTACCCCTTTTGTGATGAGATGATTTACAAGATCACGCAACACGTCTTCCTTGAGATTGCCAGATTGGTCAATGGGTGTAACAAGGTAAGGAAAAATTCCTTTGAACTCGATATCCGCCATTATATTCATACCTTAGATGTATAAGTAAAACAATTTTCTTAACTTTTTTTGTATCCCTTTTTCCCTTGCTCATAAAGATCATTGCCATATATATCATTTACCACTATGGTCGGGAAGTCTTCAACCTGCATCCTCCTGATAGCCTCAGTTCCCAAATCTGCGTATGCCACAACATCAACCTTTTTGATCGCCCTGGATAAAAGGGCCCCTGCTCCCCCGGTCGCGGCAAAATAGACAGCCCTGTGCCTTTTTATCGCCTCTATGACTTCCTGATTTCTTACGCCTTTGCCTATCATACCTTTTAGACCTTCTGCAATAAGTATCGGGGCGTAAGGATCCATGCGATAACCGCTGGTAGGCCCTGCCGAACCGATTACCATACCCGGCCCCGGTGGTGTTGGTCCGACGTAATACACAATTTGACCTTTAAGGTCAAAGGGGAGTTTTTTCCCCTTATTGATCAGTTCCACCAGGCGTTTGTGTGCCGCATCCCGCGCAGAATATATAACGCCGCTTATCAGCACCCTGTCACCTGTCTTGAGATTTTTTAATATCTCATCTGTCAGAGGCGTATTTATGGAAATTGCCTCAGGCATCATCGTATTACTCCTAAATTAAAGCACCGCTTCTTTGTGGCGGTGGCAGTTGCACTGAAGGTTTACAGCTACCGGCAGGCTGGCAATATGAGTGGGATAGGTCTCAATGTGCACATCCAGGGCAGTAACAGTTCCGCCCAGCCCCTGGGGACCGACACCAAGTCTATTTATCTCTTCAAGGAACTCTTCCTCTAATCTTGCTATCCCGGGATCGGGATGTCTTTGACCTATTGGCCGAAGGAGGGACTTTTTGGCAAGAATAGCGGCCTTTTCCAATGTGCCCCCAATACCCACGCCCACTATTCCGGGCGGACATGGGTTGGCACCGGCTTCCTCAACTGTCCGCAAAACAAATTCTTTTATTCCCTCGATACCTGAGGCAGGGGTGAGCAAGACCACCCGGCTCATGTTTTCACCGCCAAAACCTTTTGGTATCACTATTAGCCTCAGTTTTTCACCCGGCACTATTTCCACGTGAATAATCGCCGGGGTATTATCCCCGAAGTTTTTCCTGGTCAAGGGATCAAGAGATGATGCCCGAAGGTACCCATCCCTGTACCCCTGACGCACCCCTTCATTAATGGATTCGTTCAAATCCCCTCCCACAATATGAATATCCTGGCCCATTTCAATGAAGGCGACAACCATGCCCGTGTCCTGGCACAGGGGGATACCCTCCTCTTTTGCAATTTTTGCATTCTCCAATAACTGGCGGAAGATGTCCTTTCCAACAGGAGATTCTTCTTTTTCAAGACCTTTCTTCAAGGCCTCGACCACATCATCCCCTAAAATAGTATTGGCCTCTATACACAGCCGCCTTATTGTACTCGTAATCTCCTCAGCCTGTATTTCTCTTACGCCCATAAAAACTTCCTTCTTAACCGCCGATTATTTCTTCGGTTCCTATTTGAACTTGCCCGCTTTCGCCAGGGCGATAAAATGTGCCACATCGATCTCCTTTGGGCACACGAAGGAACAGGCCATGGAGGTATGGCATCTGTATACGCCTTCTTCGCTGTAAAGAAGTTCCAACCTCTCTTCTTCTGCCTGTTCGCGTGGATCCATCAAGCGGACAATGCTGGCCATGACGGCATTAGGACCTAAAAATCCCTTGTGACTGCTTATGCATGCCTCAGCACAACAGAAACAATTCACACAGCGCGTGGCCTCCACATAGCGATCCAGATCTCGAGGATCGATATGGTATTCCTCTCCCGGGTTTGGGTTTTGAGCGGGCTCGATGATATATGGCTTGACTTTATTAACCCTTTCATATGCATGTTCGAAATCCACGATAAGGTCACGAACCACAGGCGCAATGGTTATTGGTCCGACCTCAAAAACCGTGGTCCCGAAATAGGCAACCGCATTTTCAACGAGTAGCTCACAGGCCAACAGCGGCTTTCCATTGACCCTGACCGCACAGGTCCCGCATTGCGCATGCTCACATGATGAATCCCAGGCCAGGCTTGGGTCTAATTCGTTATTGATTTTTCGAAATACATCCGTAAATCGAAGTATCCTTCCGGCCCCCAGCTCATAATCCTGAACCCAGGACCTTTTGCTATCCGGGTCGTAACGTTTAATCTTTAATGTAATAGTATAGCTGTTTTTCATTAGTATTTTCTCTCAATCACGGCAAATTTTTCATAATTCTCATCCCTGGCCTCATAAATACTCATGTCTACCGGACGTTCACCTAAGGTTGCCTTGCCGAACTCTGTCA
>JAFDAP010000122.1 GCA_019313765.1 Deltaproteobacteria bacterium
GAAGTAAAAAGTGAGGCCAAACAGGGGACCACCTTTATTCTTTGGCTGCCTTCCGATCCTTCTCAGCTTCCTGAGGATATGGGTGATTGAAAGGCCATGCTGGTTGAAAAGGTTGCTTCACAATTACCAGGACATCCAATCAAAGGTATGAACCCCAGAGCAAGCTCTGGACTCAAAAGGAGGTTCGCTTCGCTCCCATTTTTGACCCCGCAGCAGAGCTGCGAGGAAATCTTTGATTAAAATTGATTATTTCCGCAATCTTTGCAGGACTTGGCCCTTCTCTACAAACGGGACCCAAGGGCGGCCTTAGGAGGCTGGATTTCGGTAAGATTTCAAAATAGGGAATGTTTCCAGGAAAAATGAACAGGGGGAAAGGATATGAACGAAATTGAAACCGGACTTAAGAAGCAGCACAGATTTATCGACTTTCTTTACTGGAATATGGTTGTTGCACTACCTATTGTAACGGCGTGTATCGGTATTTTCAAAGCCTCCCTTATATGGATGATTTTCTATATTATTGTATGCATCGGCCTTGTTGCCATGATCTACAGGTTTTACTGTACCCATTGTCCTCATTATATACAGGGTGCAAATACCACCAGGTGCATGTTTTTCTGGGGAATCCCGAAATATTTTGAGTCAAGGCCCGGACCTCTAAGCCTGTTCGAAAAGACCGTGTCGTTTGCTGCACCCATTATCATGATCCTGATCCCTCTCTACTGGCTGATCCTGCAGCCGGGTCTGTTAGCGATTTATGTCCTTTCCCTGGCCATGCTGGTTGCAACAATAAGAAGGAATGAGTGCAGTCGATGTATCTATTTTCATTGTCCTGTGAATTGCGTCCCCGAAGACATAAAGGATCAAGCACAATCGAATAAGGGGACTTAATATTTCCCCCCTTTTGTAAAGGGGGGTACGGGGGATTTTGAATCAAAGATACCTCACAGTAAAATCATTTGAGTAACCTTTTTTCGTAGTGCAGAGCTTTAGCTCTGCCATTTTCTGCCATTTTGATGCAGGGCTAAAGCCTGCGCTACGCTATGAGAGAGAATGCACGCAAAAAGGTTACACTCAAATCATTTTGTTGAAGCTGAATTTGACTTTACCGTGGATTAGGGGGGGGGTGTACAATGAAAGCTGTCAGGATAATCGGTATTGTGATAATTCTGTGTTCGATTGTTCCATTAGGTATTGCGGCATACTGGTATGCAAAGACCGACACTTTCCTTGAACAGGCCGTTAAAACAGAAGCGGCTGTAGTGGATGTGGGAAAACGCACGTCTGACGACGGTGCCATGTATTATCCGGTGTTTTCATTTGCGGATAAAGATGGTAATAGACACAAAATACACTCGAAAATGGGCAGCTATCCTCCTGCATATAAGATTGGTGATACTGTCTTGATTTTTTATGACCCCCAAAATCCTGAAAAGACAAAACTCGATTCTTTCGTGCCCCTCTGGCTTGGCCCCGTTATTTTTGGAGGAATGGGGTTTATACCTGTCTTTATAGGCGCCTTGATTCTCTTTGTAGGCCCGATAATAGTCCGGGCAGCTACGTCAGATACCCGGAAGCAACCGTCCGCACCATCATCTGAGCCTGGGAGGCAAACAGTGAATCAGCAAGGAGACAAACAGGATCGCACATGGGCCATGTTTTGCCACCTGACTGCCCTGTCCGCATGCATCGGCATACCCTTTGGCAATATCATCGGACCACTGGTTATCTGGCTCATCAAAAAGGACGAAATCGCTATCGTGGATGAGCACGGCAAGGAATCGTTAAATTTTCAGATTTCCTTGAGCATATACTCTATCATTGCATTCTTTTTGTGTTTTGCCTTTATCGGGTTTCTTTTACTGCCCGCCATCTTGATTGCAGGGCTTGTTTTCGTCATCATAGCCACAATAAAGGCGAACAAGGGTGAGCCATACCGGTATCCTTTGACCATAAGGTTTATCAAATAGTACTTGCTTTTTCTACAATTTCAAGGAGGCGCCAATGTTTCCCGAGAGCAAACCCTATACCCTTGACCGCGTCGTGCGCATTTCCATAACTCTGGGATTCCTATGCGGGCTTGTCTGGCTGTTGGGGTATTTGAGCGACGTCCTGATCCCTTTTGCCGCTGCCTTTCTTTTGGCCTACCTCATGAATCCGATAGTTGTTCTGGTCCAGAAGAAGGTCCCGAACAGGGCCGGCGCAGTGTTCATCAGCCTGTTCGCCGTGTTTGCGGCGGCAGTGGTTTTGGCCTGGCTGGTGATCCCCATGATTGTGAACGAGATTGTTCATATGGGCCGGGTCCTGTCCGAGGTGGTAACCAGCTCAGAAGTAGCAGAACGTGCCCTTGAGCACCTGCCTCCTGATCTGTGGCAGGCCATTAAAGATTATGCGGGGCAAAAAGATGTACAGGCCTTTTTCAAGACCGAAAATTTTCGGCAAATTGCTGAGGCCCTGGCCCGCAAGGTGTTGCCAGGGGTATGGGGAATAATTTCAGGGACGGCCGGCTTTATTACGGGCCTGGTGGGACTTACAGTGGTCGGGCTTTATCTGGTCTTTTTGCTCATGGATTACCAGAAGATGAGCCAGGGCTGGAAGGACCTTCTCCCGGTCGCTTACCGGGAGGGAATCACAGGCTTTGTCAGCGATTTCGACTCTGCCATGAACCGCTATTTCCGGGCCCAGGCATTGGTAGCATCCATCGTAGGAGTGTTGTTCGCCCTTGGTTTCTTGCTTATCGGTCTCCCCATGGGCATCCTGCTGGGCCTGTTCATCGGTCTTTTGAACATGGTCCCTTATCTTCAGATTATCGGGCTCATACCCGCATTCCTGCTGGCCTTCGTTCATGCCTTAGAGACCGGAAGCAACTTATGGATGGTCATGGGCCTGACCGGCCTGGTGTTTGTGGTGATTCAGATCATTCAGGACACCCTGCTGGTTCCGAGAATCATGGGCCGCGTGACCGGGCTTAGCCCGGCCATTATTTTGCTGTCCTTATCCATATGGGGAAAGCTGTTAGGCGTTTTCGGGCTGCTCATTGCCCTTCCCCTGACGTGCCTGCTTTTGGCATACTACCGGCGCTTTGTGGTCCCGGCTGAGCCCGAAGATACCGGGTCTGTCCCTGAAGAGGGATGAGTTTAAGTGAATGTTTTGCTTGGATTTTTGACATTATCGCCTAATTTGATATAATTTAAGAGGTAACGTTGGAATTTGAGACTTTAAGAGGATATAGCAAAGCGTGTATCGAAATTATTATAACCTGCATGAAAAACCGTTTGACCTGACGCCATCCCCTCGATTCCTGTACTTAGGTGAGAGCCACAAAGAGGCATTAGCCCTTTTGACTTACGGGGTTGTGGAGCAAAAGGGTTTTATTCTTTTGACAGGAGAGGTAGGCACGGGTAAAACAACAATGGTTCACGCACTCCTGAGCAATCTGGATGACAGTGTCCAGTACATCTCTATTTCAAATCCTCTTTTATCGCCGGAAGATTTTATAGATTATCTCTCCTTTTCAGCCTTTAAAAATAGGGCTCATTTTAAATCAAAAACCGCGTTTCTCTTCGAGTTTGAAGAATTCCTTAAAAAATGCCTGAATCAGCAGAAAAATGTCATCTTGATAATTGATGAGGCACACAGACTCTCTTTTGACTTATTAGAAGAGATCCGGCTGCTCTCCAACATGGAGTTGGCAGAACAAAAGTTGATCAATATCTTTCTGATCGGTCAACCCGAACTGAATGAAAAACTAAGTGATCCAAGGTGCAGGGCTCTTCTGCAGCGTATCAGCAGCCGTTATCACATTCCCCCTCTGGACCTGAGGGATGTCGGTGCCTATATTGCCAACCGGTTGAAAATAGCAGGTGCGAGAGAAGGGGATGAGATCTTTTCCAAATATGCCATCAAGGCGATTCATCAATATTCAAGGGGATATCCAAGGATGATTAACATCTTAGCGGATAATGCCCTGCTTCTTGGTTATTCAAAAGAGAAAAGAAAAATCACGGCGGGAATCGTCAAGCAATGTTCCGATGACCTGAGCTTGGACGGATCCTTTGTGAAGAAAACCAGGGAAACACCGGAAACGCCTGAGACCAAAAAGGTGAGGAGAAGCAATGTCCACCATTACTGGAAATGGGCCGGAATGCTGTTTTTCATGATTGTGATCCTGTTTGTGGGGGTAAGCAGGATAGCACGGCATACCGATTCCGTACCCCTACGTCGCCAAGCCCCTGTCGAAGATGTTATGAAAAAACAAGCTCTGGCAGAAAAGGAGCGGGCCCTGGCGGAGAAAGAACGGAGCCTGGTGGAAAAGGAACGAATTCTGGCTCAAAAGGAAAAAAGCCTGGAAGAAAAGGATAGACCTGATCAGGATACGGCAGAGGAGACAGGTCCTCGCATTATTAAAAAAGAAGAGGAACAGGCCGTCTCCGATCATGTAGTTCAACCAAAAACGGTGAAAGAAAAGGATAATATTATTCCTGAGACGGACAAGGCCATTATTACACATATTATTGTGAAAGAAGGGGATACCTTAGCCCAACTGTCAGCGCATATTTATGGTCGGGTTAATGACAGAATTCTGCGACTGGTAAAGGAGCATAATCCAGATATCAAGAATATCGACCGGATTGATGTTGGCCAGGAGATTGTCTTTCCATCAGTTTTTAGGCCGGTTCAAGGTTCAACCTTTACCGTCCATATCGCCTCTTTTAAGCCCTTCGAACATGCTCAAACTTTGTTTCAGGAATTAATGAGAAAGGGCTACGATGTCTATATCATACCTGCATATCATACCCACAAGGGGAAGGTATTCAGGGTTACCATGGGAAATTTCAAAAGCAAGCAGGAAGCAAAAGACTATGCGGTTGAGGTCCGGAAAAAGGGGGTATCGGATTATGCTGAAGCCATGCAACTGGAGATGAGATGATAAATATTGAACTGTACTTCTGGTCTGACGGTTTGAAATTTCATCATAGTTCAGCCCGTTGCAATATTGATCGGTTTTTCAACGGTCTGAAATGTTACGAAATTTCCTTGGTGCTTTTATGAGAAGTGTTGTATAGTTGCATGAAAATACAGGTTCAATCTCCATAGTTTCCTATACATGTTTGATGGACTCGTAAAAAGTCCATCAACAGGCCGAGGGCGATTAAGCCCCGGCCTGTGGTGGGCCTCCGGCTCGTAGAGCCTACGCCTCGGAGAGGGTGGAACCATTTGAATTCACTTCAAATGGAGGGGGAGGGGTAGCCTTCCTCCGCCGAGTAAAAAGACGCGAAGCGACTTTTTACGAGGTTGTCATGTTTAGAAATGGCCAGGTGGCCCCGATCATTCAGTAAAGGAGTAAAACAATGAAATGCCCGAAATGTACTTATATCAGCTTTGATTATAACCAGGTGTGCCCCAAATGCAGCAAGGATATTGGTGCTGAACAAAGAAAATTGAATCTGCCCGGCTTCAGACCTGACCCCCCTTCACTGTTAGGCGCATTGACCGGAGAAGTTGGTGATTCGCATGTCGGCCTTAATATGGACGGGTCCGGGGGCATATTTTCCGAGGGGCAGGAGACAGCCTTCAGCCCGGAAGACTCGCAAACCATCGAAGCCATGGAAGAGGCATTTGAAGATAGCCAGGGTCTTGATATGCAGATTGAAGCCACACCCGAACCTGGAATTCACTTTCCCGCGGAGGAGGGCGCCGAAGAAGTTTCACCAGGTCTGGAAGATCTTGTCCTTGATGTGGATAAGGCCTCTCCAAAGGCTGATGAGACGGCCGAGGAGGAAATTGTTTCTCTTGATTTTGACGACCTTTCAGGTGATGAGACAGAGATAGCCTTTGATGAAGAGCTGACTGAAGGAGCTGCCATATCTGATCTGGAATTGGGAGAGGGTGACGATGAAATATCCTTAGAACCGGAAGATCTCTCTTTGGAAGACACGGAAATCT
>JAFDAP010000123.1 GCA_019313765.1 Deltaproteobacteria bacterium
GTACTGCACCGGTTCGTTGTCATGAAATGGTCCCCGTCCCAGTCGTTGTAGCCCATTTCCTCGCCGCTGCTGAGAGCCAATTGCAGGCCCTTGACGGTAATAGGATTTTTTATGCCCATATCTTTAGCCCTTTCCACGGTGGTCACGACTGCGCAGGCCGACCCGTCGCTCACGCCACAGCAGTCAAAAAGGCCAAGCGGATGGGCGATGATGGGGGCCGCCAGCACCTGATCAATGGTCACGGCCTTTCTCAAATGGGCCTTGGGATTGAGCACACCGTTAGCATGACTCTTGACCGAGACCTGGGCCATGGCCCGCTTGAGATCCTGGTCCTGGACACTGTGCTTGGCGGTATAGGCCGAGGCTAATTGGGCAAAGGCGCCCGGCGCGGTAATATTGGGACTGCACAACCAGTTTAACGATCCAACGTTGGATCCCACCATGCTGGGCAGACCGCCAAAGCCCGTATCCTTCAGCTTCTCCACACCCAAGGCCAGGCAGGTGTCATAGGCCCCGGAGGCCACTGCATAGACCGCGCCTCGAAACGCCTCGGTACCGCTTGCGCAGAAGTTTTCCGTCCTCGTGACCGGAATAAACGGGAGCCTAAGGGTCATGGACAACGACAGGGCGCTCTTCCCCACGTTGATCTCATCATAGCAGGTCCCCAGCCAGGCCGCCTGGATTTCGCTCCTGTCAATCCCGGCATCGTCTAAGCACTCGGTAAACGCCTCCACCATGAGTTCCTCGCCGCCCATGTCCCACCTTTCCCCAAACTTGGTGCAACCCATCCCGATAATCGCTACCTTATCTTTGATTCCTGTGGCCATAGCATCCTCCTCATTTTAAAATCGCTAAGCGATTTTAAAATTTAAAAAGCTTCTCAATAAGCTGCGATTTCATCAAATCCCCTTCGATCTTCAGCTTGCCTGACGTGAACGCCGACATGGCATTCAATTCACCCGTAATCAGCTTTACAAAATCATCATCCGCCATCTTGATGGTAGTGGTAGGGCTCCCTGTCGATCCTTCGGCCACTTCACAGGTCCCGTCCTTTACCGTGACATACCAGGACCCGCCGTCCCCGCCTGAAATATCAAACTGGAACACCACGTCCACACCAGAGGCCTTATCAGACTGGAATGCATCCGGAAGGCGTTCAAAGATATCCTTGACCGTCAGTTTAGCAGGAGGCCCGGCCTCTTCCTCTTTCTTTTTCGGGCTGAAGGCATCCAGCATGGGGCCGAAGGCGGCCGTGGTGTTTGGGAACTCCTGCGCGCCTGAGAAATCATTGATGGCATCCCAGTTCCTGTGTATATCCTCCAATGTGGGTGGTTTTGTGCCGTCGCCGATAACCGTTCCGGGTCCCGTGGCAATGCCCACCCGGTTAAAATAGCCCATGCCCGCATTGAAGTTCATGCCGTTCTCTTCGCACTTCTCCGAGCAGAGGTAGAGGACTAAGGGCGCAACAAATTCCGGTGTCAGCTTCTCAAAGAGATCGGGCGGCAGCACATCCTCTGTAAGCCTGGTCCCTGCAATGGGCGCAACCGTGTTCACCCTGATATTGTGCTTTTCCCCTTCTAACTTCAAAGTATTCATGAATCCCACTAATCCCATCTTGGCGGCAGAGTAATTGGTCTGGCCGAAGTTGCCGTAAAGACCGGCAGCAGAGGTGGTCAGGACAATACGGCCGTAGCCGTTTTCTCGCATTTTGATAAATGCGGGCCGGGTCACGTTATAGGCCCCTTTGAGGTGCACGTCCATGATGGCGTCCCAGTTTTCAGGCTCCATCTTGATTAGGGTTTTGTCCCTGAGAATGCCGGCATTGTTGATGACCATGTCCACCCTGCCGAATGCCTTGACGGCCGAATCAACGATTGCCTTGCCCCCCTCCGGTGTGGCAACGGAGTCGTAGTTGGCCACGGCCTCACCGCCCGCGGCCTTTATCTCATCCACCACCTGATCGGCAGGGCTTTTTGACCCCTCACCTGTACCGTCCCGGACGCCGCCTAAGTCATTGACCACGATCTTAGCGCCCCTTTTTGCCAGTTCCAGGGCGTACGTGCGGCCCAATCCGGCCCCGGCCCCCGTAACAACGGCCACCCGGTCGTCAAAACGGATATCCGCCGTTTCTTTCTTTTCAGGGGCTGTCCCGGGTACAGGAACGGCCTTCCAGAAGTATCCGGTAAACCCACTTTCCTTGTCAGTATATCGCCATCGAAAGGCCATGGTCACGGCCTGGCCCACACGGACGTCATTCAGTTCGCAATCCGTGAAATCGGCCATAAACCGGCCGCCACCCTCGAATTGGATCATACCGTAAATGGCAGGGGGGTCCACGGATATGGAGAGCAGGTCTCCGGTAAAACTCTTGACAGATGCAGTCACTTCTGAGAACTCGTAATCATCCTGGCATTTTAATGCCTTGCAATCAGGGTTCACGCAGATATCCATCTTCGGGAACTGGGGTGTGCCGCATTCCCTGCATTTCCCGCCCATCAGGCCCAGGATCATTTTTCGCTTTCGCCAGAGAACAGTCATGGCCGTCTGGGTAGGGGCCTCGGCCCGGATACCCATCTCCACCTGGACCAGGTCCCTGAATTTGAGGTATTTGGGATAATTGTCTGTTGTCTTTTTGTTATCCAGGGAACCCCTTATGCCGCGTCGAGGCGAAAGCCTTGTGATATTTTCAGTAACCTTGAAGTAGAGCGCATCACAGCCCTGCCCGAAACCGGCTAATAAGATGCGGTCCCCGGGTTTGGCCTGCTCCAGGGCACGCACAAGCATGACAAAAGGATGGGCAGCGCCCGTCTCCCCGCAGACCTCGTGCATGTTATCGACCACCTTTTCAGGGACAGCGCCAAGGTTTTTGGCTATTTTCCTGTGCTCGGCCTTGAAAAAGCAGGGGAAGACAAAGGTGTCCACGTCATCCATGGAAATGGAGAGCTTGTTGAAAAGGCCGTTTACCGCCTCCGGTATGATTTTGGAATAGCCTTCGTCCCGGACCCAGCGTTCCTCCCACATGTAATCATAGTTCTTCCCGGCCCCCCGGAAATGGTCCACAAAGTCATAAGAGACCGAATAACTCCCCTTGTATTCCGCGATCACATCCGTATCCCCCACAAGCAGGGATGCGGCCCCGTCCCCGAACCACATCTCGTAGAAATAGGCGGCCTTGGCCTCCCTTTTGTCCGAGGCAGTGACTAAGATATTCTTTTTTTCCCCGCCTTTGGCAGCATCAAAGGCCGTTATCAGGGCGCTGGTTCCTGACCTCAAAGAGTTGGTAAAATCCTCGGCAAGGATATCATCCCTTAGGTTCAGGGCGGTTTTTACAATACCCGAGCAGGAACGGTCGGCGAACGGAAGTGTTGTAGAGCAGAGATAATGGGCGTCTATAGCGGATTTATCCATTCCCTTTATACAATCCCGGGACGCCTCTACCGCCATAGTCATAGTGTCTTCATCCCAGTTGCAAAAGGAACGCTCCCCCTGCGCCACCATAATGATGGCAGGGGCAAACCAGCCCATGTTCTGAAAAATGCTCATGCGGTCGAGCCTGAGCCTGGGAATATAACCGCCGTAAGATGTTATGCCTATCATGGATAGTCCTCCTTAAATAAAATTGCGAAGCAATTTTATAAGCTGAAAAGCTTCTCAATTAGCTGCGACTTCATCAAGTCCCCTTCAACCTTGAGTTTGCCTGACGTGAAGGCAGACATGGCGTTCAGCTCACCGATAATCAGCTTTACAAAATCATCATCAGCCATCTTGATGGTAGTAGTAGGGCTCCCTGCCGATCCTTCGGCCACCTCACAGGTCCCGTCTTTCACCGTGACATACCAGGACCCGCCGTCCCCGCCTGAAATATCGAACTGGAACACCACATCCACACCCGCTGCCTTGTCGGCCTGAAATGCATTCGGAAGGCGTTCAAAGATATCCTTGACCGTCAGTTTCGCAGAAGGCCCGGCATTTTCCTCTTTCTTTTTCGGGCTGAATGCGTCCAGCATCGGACCAAAGGCGGCAGTGGCATTGGGAAACTCCTCTGCGTCCTCCAGAGATTTTATACCGTCCATGTTAGCGGCCACGGCCTCAGGTGTCGGGACTTCCTTTCCGTCTCCAATAACTGCGCCCGGCCCGGTCAAAAATGCAACGCGGTTGAAATAGCCCATGCCCGCATTATATATGGCGCCGTTTACCGGGCATTGCTCTGAGCAGAGATAAAGCACTAAGGGCGCAACAAATTCCGGCGTGAGTTTCTCAAAAAGGTCGGGCGGCAGCACATCCTCTGTAAGCCGGGTCCCGGCAACGGGCGCAACCGTGTTCACCCTGATATTGTGCTTTTCCCCTTCCAACTTCAGGGTATTCATGAATCCCACTAATCCCATCTTTGCGGCCGAGTAATTGGTCTGGCCGAAGTTTCCGTAAAGCCCTGCAGCAGACGAGGTCAGGACAATACGGCCATAACCGTTTTCCCGCATCTTGATAAAGGCGGGCCGGGTCACGTTGTAGGCCCCTTTGAGGTGCACGTCCATGATGGCATCCCAGTTTTCAGGCTCCATCTTGGCTATTGTTTTGTCCCTGAGAATGCCGGCATTGTTGATGACCATGTCCACCCTGCCGAATGCTTTGACGGCCGAATCCACGATTGCCCGGCCCCCTTCGGGTGTGGCAACGGAGTCGTAATTAGCCAGGGCCTCGCCGCCTTCGGCCTTTATTTCATCCACCACCTGATCGGCAGGGCTCTTTGACCCCTCACCTGCCCCGTCCCGGGCACCGCCTAAGTCATTGACCACGACCTTAGCGCCCCTTTTTGCCAGTTCCATAGCATACGTACGACCCAATCCTGCTCCTGCCCCGGTGACAATAGCCACCCGGTCATCGAACCTTATGCCGCCTGATTTGCCGCGTCTTTCCATGGCCTCTTTACTCATCCATTCCACAATGCCCTGGTCGATCACCAGATCTCCGTTTTCAGTGTTGATTGTGCGGAACAGGGCCCTGCCCTCTTCCATCTTCCAGATCTGTGTGGTCATGGGAACGCCCGGATATATGGTACGGGAAAATCGCACGCGGAAACGGGTCATGCGCTCCGGCTCGCCGGGAAAGAGGTGCTTGATCACCGCACGGCACGCAAAGCCGTGGGTGCACAGCCCGTGCATTATCGGTTTTTCAAAACCGCTTGCCTTGGCAAAATCCGGATCCACATGAAGCTGTAATATGTCACCTGAAAGCCGGTACAGGAGCGGCTGGTCGGAAGCCGGTGTGCTCTGTTCCTCAAAATCAGGGGCCCGGTCAGGGAATTCCACGGTCTCTGTAGGGCCGGGTTCGCCCCCGAACCCGCCGTCCTTGCGGCAGAAGAGGGTAAAGATGCTGGTGAAAAGCTTCTGGCCCATTGAGTGAAAGGTTTCGGCCTCGGCCACCACAAGGGCCCCCTTGTCCGGGCCCTTATCGTACATATTGGTGATAACCCCTTCGGTGGTAAAGGTCCCTTCAATGGGTATGGGGCTGTGAAAGATGATATCCTGCTCCCCGTGGAGAATTCCGGAGAGATCCGCATTGGAACTCATTCCCACCTCTGCCAGAAATTCAAAAACACTGGCAATGGAAAAGCTTGGAATCACCTTTAGCTGATGTTCGTAGCAGTACTCCAACTCGTCAAAGCCTGCGCCAACCCCGAGGGCATAGAGCACCAGGTCCTTCCACGTGTAATCCTTTGTCACAGGGCCGATCTTCTTGCCGATGGCATCTAAATTGAGGGCCATCTCATCACCTCCTTATAGAAATTAGGGGCTACGCCCCAATTGGAATATTGGAATACTGGAATGATGGAATATTGGGTTTCTATTCCACCTCATTCTCATTGAAAAACATCTTTTTTTGTCATTCCGGCGAAAGCCGGAATTCAGTGTTTTCAGAAACTTATGACTGACCTGGAC
>JAFDAP010000124.1 GCA_019313765.1 Deltaproteobacteria bacterium
CAGTAGTTTTTCATCTTTTGTAACCACAGGCGCTGCTATTGTAATGGCGGTCGCAATTATGATGCGGTCTGCAGGGTCACTGTGGAGAGGTTGAGGCAAGTTAACCGACTTAACTGCAACTGAATTATCAACAGGCAGGAATTGAAAAAAGGGCAGCCTTTCCGACTTGGCTATCCAGTCGGCTACCCCTAAAGTGAGACTCAATCTTTTCTTGGCGACCAGCAGGGCAACTTCCCATGCGCTGATGGACGAAATGACTATCTTTTTCTCCTCCATGGCGGCGTCAACCGCCTTTCTCGCCGGCTTAGAAAGCAATTCTGGATTACTGACAAACCAGACCCAGACATGTGTATCCAGTAGTATCATTTTAAGGCCTCCCAGTCATTCAGACCAACAGGCTCCGTGGGATTTTCATACTTGATGACAGAATTCCGGAGCATCGCGAGGGCTTTGTCAGGCTCCTCAGAATAGGGTAAAATTTTAAGGACTGGTTTGCCACGATCAGTGATGATTAATTCCTTCCCTGTTCGTTCCACCTCCCGAAAATATTGCAATGCATGAGGTTTGAATTTTGATTTAGCTATTTGATTTTCCATATAAACCACCCCGCCTCTCATTTGAAATGGATTAAAATGACATGGTCATAATACCATGGTCAATTACAGAAATCAAAGAAAAATTTATGGATATTATTAGGAGGGCAATTTTGACATGAAAATGACGGTTCCAAGAAAGTGGTTGCAAATTGACCTTTCTTGCCTTTTTCCATATGATATTGCACATTGTCAAATCCTGCTTCACAACAAGGGAAAACTGTAGGGCAATTAACCTAACTAATCATCTTAACCAATGAAAGGAGGGGACTATGAAATTACAACCTAAGAATCGTTGGTATCTGGTGGTCGCTGCTGTACTGTTTTTTATAAGCCTTGTTGCCGGCGCCTATGCCGAACCTGTAACACGATTGTCCGGGGTACAACCTCTTCACTCACTCAAGAAATTTTATTCCATCCCGAATTTTAAAATCGGCGGGGAATACGAGTTCGGAAATGAAGCTGCTTATGAATTCGGTGGCAAGGGCGGGGTAACGCTCGAATCGTTAGGCCAGGAACCGCTTCGTACAGCCTACATCGCAGTGGGAACCCCAAAAAGGAATGGGAACGGCAAAATCATCAATGCCGTTGTCATCAGCCCTTACTATTCCGGGGATTCAACATTCGATTATTTTTTCTGGTACGACGGCCAGAAGGGAAACGCGTTTTGCAGAGGTGCTGTTGTGGGGCCCGGTAAGCTAATCGACACAAACAAGTATTATGTGATCTTCGTGGATGCCCTGGGTCTATGGGGTGCAAGCAAGCCAAGTGACGGACTGGGTATGAAGTTCCCCAGGTACTCAACCCTTGATTATGTACAGGCCAATTACCGCCTTCTAAAGGACAAGCTGGGGGTGGCAAAGGTGAAACTGGCTACCGGCGTATCCATGGGGGCCATTCAGAGTTATGTGTGGGCTATCCTCCATCCCGACTATGTTGAGGCAATCATGCCCATCGGTGGCATGACCGCGGGGGACCCTGTTACACGGTGGCTTTTCCAGCTCATGACCGCAGCCATGAAAAGTGACCCGGTATGGAGTAAAACCAAAGGAGATTATTACAATCTTCCCAAGGAAAAGCACCCGAATAAGGGGATGATGTTCGGATGGTCGGTTTTAGGGCAATCAGGGCTCAGCTTTGATTTCAGGAACAAGCAGAAATGGGATGTTGTCAAAAAAGATGTCTTCTATTGGGAGCCCAAAGCAGATGAAGGAACGAAACTTGTAAAAAAGGGCATAGATTATGATGTCAATGATCTTCTTTATCGAAACCAGACTATCGACACTTACGACATCAACGACCAGCTTCACCGGATAAAGGCCAAGACCTTGATCATCCACGTAAAAAATGACCAATGGCTGAGGTACAAAATGGCAAAAGAAGCAGCAAAGAAGATAAAGGGTGCAAAGCTTGTCGGGTTTGAAAGCCCCTTAGCACACTATGCTGTTTTCCGTGGCCCGAATATGGTTATGATTGAGGTGATTGACTTCTTAAAGAAAATAGACACGAAATAAGCGCCCTCTGCCCCTAAAAAATTGGGGACTATACAAACAGGCGGTGACGCGGAACCGAATATCAAATTCCATGAAAAGGAGGAATGATGATGGGGGATTATGACGGCAAGCCGTGGTTGAAGTCATATGATGAGGGCGTGAGCCCGGAATTGGACATTCCCGATGAACCTGTGACTGCAGGGTACGAGAGGGTCAGGAAGCAGTTTCCTGACCGGCCGGCGTTTCATTTTTTCGGGGTGACATGGACCTATGGGGAGTTGTTTGATGCTCGCCCTGGAAAAAGAGGGAATCTTGATCCCCTCTCTATGCCGTTCGGGTGAGTGCAGCATGTGCAGGGTCAAAATCGTGTCGGGAAAGGTGTTTCAGCCTGCTGGAGTGCCGGTTAGAAAGTCGGACAGGAAGTATGGATATGTTCATTCCTGTGTTTCTTATCCTTTGGAAGATCTTGAGATAGTGATATAGCTATGTGTGGGGTTAAGTCGTTTAATAATTGAGTGGTGAATATTTATAACTGATCACGGGTAGACCGGGTCTTGAGGTCTTTTCTTCGATTCCCTCCGGGGCGTAGGCCCTACGGGCCGGAGGCCGAGTCTCACGGCCTGGTCATTTCAAGGAGTTACGCATGTGTGATGCCTACCCCCTCCCTGTTCTCCCCGCTTCTAAAGAAGCGGGGAGCCAGGGGGGTCCCCCATCCGTAACTCCATGAAATGACGAAGGCCTCCCGCCAGTCACTCAGAAAAGACCTCAAGACCCTTTCTGATAGCCAAGATTTTAATATCCTGTGGTCACTTACGAGTAGTTAAGTGGTTAAAGAAAAGGTGCTGCGGGCAGGCATGTTTATCCCAACCATTTGAAGATGTCCAAAAAGCGAAAGGAGTGGATTGTTATGAGCAACGAAAAATCCGGCAGGGAAGGTCTGGTTACTTATCACAGAGACGGTCATATAGGTTTTATTACCCTGAACAGGCCTGATAAGCGAAATGCACTGAATCCGGTGGTCTGGAATGCCTTAGACAGGGCAATCGGAATGGCTGAAGAAGACGGAGAGGCGAGGGTGGTCCTTTTACGCGGGGAGGGAGAATCGTTTTGCGCCGGTCTGGACCTGACTCCGGAAAATGAGCTGTTTTCCTTTGTCAACAAACCCCCGGATGCATCGCAGAAGATTCAATTTTTCAAAGAGGTAAGGAAAACCCAGGATATCCACACACGGCTGGAACGTATTTTAAAGCCTACCATCGCGGTTATTCACGGGCATTGTCTCGGGGCCGGGCTCGAACTGGTCCTTTGCTGTGATATCCGGCTTTGCTCCCAGGAGACCGTATTTGCCTTTCCTGAAGCCAAACTGGGCTTCATTACCGATGTTGGTGGATTGCAGCGCCTGCCAAGGGTTGTGGGAAGGGGTCACGCTAAGGAGATTGCATTCCGCGGGCACCGGTTCGACGCCAACCGGGCCCTTGCCATCAACCTGGTAAACGATGTTTTTCCTGACAGGGAGACCTTAGAAAAAAAAGGCACGGACATGGCAGAGGAGATCGGGAGCAATCCCCCGCTGGCTGTTCAGGGGGCCAAAGAGGTTTTCCTTTTTGACGAGGAGGCCAGTCTGGAGGAATCTTTAGAATACAACGCCGCCAGGTCGAGTATGATCGTGCCTTCGGAGGACCTCTTTGAGGCCGTGTCCGCATACATGCAAAAACGAAAGGGTGTATATAAAGGGGCTTGACCTGGGCCGGGGCAGGCCGACCATGCCACTTGAGCGACTTCCGCATCGTCTATTGGCGAAAAAAAGATAACACTGAACGTGTGAACGCCTATACCTTTTATAATCTTACTACATATTGAGCCGTTACAAACAAAGGAGTAATACTATGGAGAAATGGATCAGTTTAGGCGAAAAATTAAGATATCTGGTGAACCCGTCCACCTTCCCGGTGGCCGTGAAATTCCTGGAAAGGGAAGACGAAATTCCTCAAAAAGCAAAAAGACCGCTTCGAGACCTGGGCGTCAAGATGGCACCCTGTCAGGGGTCTGCTATGGCCAGGCGCTATGGATGGACAGTGGCCTTTACCCGTGAGGATCAGGGATGTGCCATTGCAGCCCATACATATGGCTGGGAGAGGGTCCGTGATGCAACCGGGGCAATCAGTTTTTTCACCCGGATGAACTACGCATCAGATGAAAAGTCTGCTGCTGAAGTGCTTGGCGGCTTTCGTCTGCTTGAAATGGGATACGACCCTATTGTGGTATACTCTCCTCTTGAGAGGACCAAAGTCGAACCTGATGTGATTCTCATCTACGTCAACCCTGCCCAGATGATGAGGCTCATCCACGGTGGCACCCATCGCAGCGGCAAACCCATCGAAAGCTCTTTTTCAGGCAGGGCCGCATCATGTACAGAGGGAGTTATAGGAGCGTATCTTGATGAAGATGCCAAGGTAGTTGTCCCCGGCAATGGCGATAGGGTCTGGGCCGGCTGCCAGGATCATGAGATGGTTATGGCCATCCACGCAGGTAAACTGGCGGAACTGGTGGAGGGACTCGAAAGAACGCATAAGAGGGGCATCAGATATCCTATCCCTGCCTATCTGCGTTACCAGCCCGAAGTGGGCTTTGCTATTCCGCTGTCTGATATTTTCAAACCTGTAGAAATTGAAAAATGACTCCCGGACCCAATGTATTCGGGTGTTGCAGCCAGGATAACTCGAACGAAGGTCCCTTGGCCTGAGAACATAGCATTGACGTACGAAACTGAGGGGGAGCACAATGTCCAATAAATCACAAAACAACGCCGGGCGTAGCCGTACCATTACCTGGGATGATCCAAAAACCAGCACCAGAGATTCCCAGTCAATCAGCGGTTTGGACTATCTGCGTAGCATTAAGATGGGCAAAATCTCTCCACCGCCAATTGCCAGGCTGGTTGGTTACAGGATATCTGAAATCGAGCACGGTCATGCCGTGTTTGAACTGAAACCTGCAGAATTCCTCTACAACCCTTTCGCCACGGTTCATGGAGGAATAGCAAGTACATTACTCGATACGACGATGACTGCCGCTGTTCTTTCCACGCTTTCAAAGGGTTTCGGTTGTTCTACTTTGGAAATAAAAGTGAATTTCATCCGTCCGATTACTATTGAATCCGGTCTAATGAGATGCGAAGGCAGGGTTATCCATTCCGGAAGCAGAATAGCTACTGCAGAGGGGAAAATGATGAATTCTGAGGGTAGATTGTATGCACACGGCGTCAGTACAAGTATGATTTTTTCAACAGACAGGGCGCTTTCTGCATAACCCCGGCTCAACGGACAAAGGCAGGGGTGCCGAAAGTTGGTATTTCAAATTTACCTGGAACTATCATTTCCATTTCGTTTATCCGGAAAAAAGGGGGGGGCTACCATATGTCGCAACTAAATAATCCTGTAGAGATCCTGAAAGTTCTCAATAAATCAAATTGCAAAGAATGTGATGAATTGACATGCCTTGCATTTGCCGCAGCAGTGTTTAAGGGGAATAAACAGCTCGCGGAATGCCCTCATCTTGAAAGCGATGTAATTGAGAGGTTTCGCGGTAAAGCCCAAACGCGGAAGACCCCTGAACAGGATCTGGAGGAATCAGTGGAGCAGTTGAAAAGAAAGGTGGCTTCAATAAATCTTTCTTCTGCAGCCGAGAGATTGGGGGCCAGGTTTTCTGACGGGAAATTGACAATCAGTATTTGCGGAAAAAATTTCGATGTTGATTCAAATGGAAACCTGTTTTCCGAAATACACATGCATCCATGGGTTACGATACCGATACTCAGCTATATACTGA
>JAFDAP010000125.1 GCA_019313765.1 Deltaproteobacteria bacterium
AAGCTGCTGCATCAAAAAGTTCAAACCACCATTATTTATGTGACCCATGACCAGGTGGAAGCCATGACGCTGGCCGATCGGATTGTTGTCATGCGTGACGGATACATTGAACAGATCGGAAAACCCATCGAGCTGTTTCAGAAACCTGATAATACTTTTGTGGCCGGATTTATTGGCAGTCCACCCATGAACCTGGTTCAGGCCAGAATTGTTCACTCCGACAGAGGGCTAAAGCTAAATTTTCCTGGAACATTGCAGATCCCCATTCCGGAAAAACCAGGCGCCAAAATTCAGGATGGGATGGAGGTCATCATGGGTCTGCGCACGGAAGATCTGACGATTGATAATGGTGACAAGAGGTTCCCGGAAGAGTGGAAAGTGGATGGCGTTGTTGAAGTAGTCGAACCTCTGGGCGGGGAAACTAATATGCATATAGATCTTCAAGGAACAAAATTCATAGCCAAAAGTGAGGGAAGAAGGACTATTAATGTTGGCGAAAAGATGAAGCTGGCCTTGAACCTGGAACATCTGCACATTTTTGACGCTAAAACCTCACTTTCAATCTATTGATCCTACCTTCTCAATTTTCGATAATTTGATTTTTCTCTTGACCTTGACATTTGGTATATCCTATTTTGTAGCAAATACAACACATTGTCAATTTTTGCATTGCCACACCACCCTTGCCATGCTTATTTGATTGTTTTTTTAACATAGTCACTTGAGAAAGGAGGTGAATCATTTCCACAAGAATCTCTTGACAAACGACCAGATTAACTCAATTATCAACCCTAATCAGATACCATTTTGTAGTGTAATGATTCTATGAATTGAGACATTGTCTCAGAAACGCGCCGGTAATGAGACACAAATTGGGTGAGAGAGGTTTTTCACAAAAAGCAACCGGAGGAAAGGAGAAAAAATATCATGTTGAAAAAACTTAATAAACTTATTGTATTAGGGTTTGCCTTATCGCTGGTTTTGTTCATTTTTTCCACAAGCTTCGCCTTTGAAAAGGCTAAATTTGCCGTGGTCACCGATACCCATATGGCCCTTTATGGGGAAGACGGGATGAAGATGGGGGCTTCGAGCTGTAAAATTGTCGAGAATACCGTTAAAGCATTGAACAAGATAGATGATCTCGATTTTGTTGTAGTAACAGGGGATTTGCTCCTGGATGGGGAGCCCTGGAACCTGGATCTAATGAAGGCCTATTTGGATGACTTGAGGGTTCCATACTATGTGATATGTGGAAATCACGATTACGCTCAAGCAAAAACAGCAAAACCTGGAGCGGCCCCATATGTCGCCATAAACAAGGCTGCTGTTATCTGGACATTTCAAGGCCATGGGTATAGAGGAGCTGATGCCTGGTGGGGCGCAGATCCAATGCCCGGGCTACATCTCATCGGTCTTGATTCTAATGTGCCCGTTCATTGGGGCGGCCATATACCGTTATCGGAGATGAAATTCTTGGATAAAGAGCTCTCCGCAAATAAGGATAAGGTAACTGTAGTATTCTGCCATCACAATTTTGTAGCCTGGTGTAAGGACGATGAATTAGGGGGGAAGTTCGACAAGTTCCAGGTCGATAATGGCGCTGAAGTGAGAAAAATTTTCGAGAAATATGTTCCTTCTGTGCAACTTGTGTTGACCGGACATCGTCACATTGGTCTTCGTCATCAAAAGGTCAACGGCATAAATTATATTGTCAACCCCGCAGCCGTCTCTTATCCAAACCAATTCACTATCTACACATTGACTCCCGACAGCATTAGCTATGAGACGAAATGGGTTCCTGTGGAAAAGGAGATTATTGCGACTGGCAAAGCAAACCTGCTGGGAAAGCCGGGTAACTGGTGGAGGCCATCGGATGCACCTGTCGGGGCTGAAGGTGATAAAGTGATGCTGACATTTTTCGAAGGGCCCGGGGACCTGCTGAAAAAGGGAACTATCGAACTCAAACCCATTGCTCAGTGAAGATTTTAAATTGTACCAGACCAACATTGAAAGGTCCTGGGTCTTGACGGAACACCTAATTATGAATCCTAATTTGAGTCTCAAACCCGGCAAAAAGAAGTAAATGTAGTTTTTAACTTCAAAGGAAATAAAAAAAAAGGGGCAAACCTATAAAGATTTGTTAGGTGATGCCCCTTTTTTCATCATTTCAATTATATTTTTTATGGGAAAAAGGCCTTATGGGATTGGATAGGAAATCGGCGGCAGTATTAATATCAATGGGTACCAATACTTTTTTAGTATTATTAAAGGTTTTGCTGTCAATGCTTTCCGGAAGTTTGGCCTTACTGGCTGACGCCATTCATTCAGGGTCTGATATTTTAGTCGATGCTTTAGTGCTTGTAGGAATTAAGGTCTCCGGGAAAAAAACAATACCTTCCCCCTTACGGACAAGAATCGAAAACAGCATAGCTATTATTATCTCCATTGTTATCTGGTATTCGGCCTATGCCATTTTTAGAAAGGCATTGGGGGAAAAAATAATAGAAATAAAGATGCTGCCCATTGCAATCCTGGGTACATTTATATCCATTATTACCTCTTATTTCCTTTCCCGCTACAAGATACATGTTGGCCGCACCACGAACTCCCCGAGTTTGGTCGCTGATGGGGAGCACTCCAGAACAGATATGTACTCGTCAATAGCCGTGTTAATTGGATTAACAGGGTATATGATGGGGTTTAGGCTGGATCCTATCGCTGCGATAGTGGTAGGGGTTCTTATTATCAAAGTCGGTCTCGACATATTCCAGAGTGGTTTAAAGGCGATTTTGACCAAAACTTCACTTCAATTCATTATTTTGAGACTTGAAAGGATACCTTTTGTAAATCGAATTGAGTTTGCAAAACAGTACGAGAAGATCGCGCTTCACAGGCGGATAATTATTTGGGTCACAGCCACCTGCCTTATCTTTATTTACTTCTTGACGGGGCTTTATACAGTGAAACCAGGCGAGCAAGCGGTTGTGCAGAGATTTGGCAGGATTATTAAGCAGGGTGTTATGCCCGGAATTCACTATTGTTTGCCTTTTCCCTTTGAGCAAGCAATAACAATAAATACAAAACGAATAAACAGGGTGGAGATAGGTTTTCGAAATCGAGAGATCTTTGATGACGAACCCGATGCTTATCTGTGGGAGACTCGCCATATAAAGGGAAGGTACGAGAAACAGTATGATGAGGCTTTGATGTTGACTGGAGACCAGAACATCGTAGATGTGTGGTTAGTCGTCCAGTACAGGATCAGGGATATGGCCGATTATCTGTTCAGGGTTGATGCCCCCCAAATCTTGATGAAAGGGGTTTCCGAGGCAGCAGTCAGATATTTGATAGCAAAGGAAGATATCGACGCACTATTGACCAGGAAGAGGCATTGGATCGAAGAGGAAATAAGAAGAACTTTACAAGGATTTTTAGATATATATGCTTTTGGAATAGAGGTTACGAAGGTGGCTATTCCAGTAATACACCCCCCGATTGAAGTAGTACCGGTCTTCAGATCGATTGCCAGTGCCAGTGAAGATAAGGAAAGATATATCAGGGAAGCAGAGTCCTATTTCAATAGGATTGTACCCCTGGCAAGGGCAGATGCGGCCAGGGCCCTTGAAAAGGCCAGGGCCTACAGGATTGTAAAGGTCAATAGAGCCAAAGGTGAGGCCAGACGTTTCTCGGAACAGTTAGATGAATTCAGGGATTCAAGGGAGATAAGTATGACCAGAATCTATCTTGAGACCATGGAAAAGGTTTTACCCGGAATAAACAAATTCATTCTTACCCCGGGTGCATCAAATGATATTTTAGATCTAAGACCCTATATCGGAACACAAGGTTCTCTTGAAGGCTTGATGGGAGGAGAAAAAAAATGAAGAAGGGGTTATTTTCACTCATTTTAGCCGGCATAGTTGTTATTTATGTGGCATACACAATGTTCTTTTCCCTGGACGAAACAAAGATCGGGATTATCCTGCAATTTGGGAAACCGGTAAGGATTATCAATGAGGCAGGTTTATACTGGAAACTGCCAGATCCTATTCAAACAAAGATCTTATTTGATAAAAGGGTTTTAGTCTATGATCCCCCTGCTTCGGAATTCTTGACCGGTGACAAAAAAAACATAGTAGTTGATATGTACCTGTGCTGGAAGATAATCGAACCTCTAAAGTTCTTGCAGGCGCTAAGGGATAGAAGCGGCGCAGAACTGAGATTGGAAGACATTGTCAGTGCGGAGGCAGGCGCTATTTTCGGCAGCTATCCCCTGACTGCCTTTGTCTCCCATAATGAGGGAGAAATGAAATTGGAAAGGATTATGAAGTCAATATCTGAAAAATGTGACCAGAACGCCCGGCAACAATACGGGATTGAGGTGATAGATGTAAAGATGAAACGATTAAATTTTCCTGACGAGAACAAGCCCAGCGTCTTTGCTCGCATGTGGGCGGAAAGGGAGAGAATAGCAAAAAAATACAGATCAGAAGGGCAAGAAAGAGCGGCCAAGATAAGGGCTGAAGCAAACAAGCAGAAGGAAATCATCCTATCGGAGGCTTATAAAGAGGCAGAGAAAATTAAGGGCGAAGGCGATGCAGGTGCGATGCGTATATATGCCCAGGCATTTAGTAAGGACCCTGATTTTTATAAGTTTCTAAGGACATTACAATCCTACGAGAAGTTCCTGGATGAAAAGACGACTATATTGCTTTCAGGAGATATGGAATTGCTTGAACTATTGGAAAAAAGAGGGACCGGGGCTTCTTCCCATGGGGATAAGTAAGGAAAACGCCATACTGGAAGATTTAAAGGGGGTTTTTAAACATTTAAAAAGCCTCTGTAGGTTATGCATAATCGGCACTATCCTGGTATGGGTGCTCTCTGGCTTTTATATAGTACAATCCGATGAACAGGGGGCGGTGACGAGGTTTGGCAGGATGGTGAGGGCGGCGGTTTCTCCGGGGATACATTACCACCTGCCATGGCCAATGGAAAAGGTGGATAAGCCCAAAATAAGGAAGATAAACAGGATCAGTATCGGTTACATCGATAAAAAGGGTAAGAAAAAAGAAGGCACTGATTCAGCTATAATCCAGAGACTGACCGGTGATATCAATATCATAGACCTGAGGATACTGTTACAGTATTCCATAAAGGATACTCCGAATTACCTGTTTAAGACGGAAAACCCCGATTCCCTGGTCAAAGTCGCAGCAGAGGCCGCCATTACCCAGATAGTGGGAGGGTTGTCTGTGGATGAGGTTTTAACCATTGGGAAATTGAAGATTCAGAATAAAACACAAAAGATTGTTCAGGAATTTTTAGACAGTTATGGATGCGGAATTAAGATATTGACTGCCAACTTACAAGAGATTCATCCACCCAAGGACGTAATAAAGTCTTTTAAAGATGTTATTAATGCACATGCCGATATGGACAAATTCATAAGCGAAGCACATTCTTACAAGAACATTATCATCCCTAAAGCCAGGGGTGAAGCGGAGACCTTGATCAAGTCGGCCGAGGCTTATAGAGAAAGCAAGATAAATCAGGCTACGGGGGATTCCAGCAGGTTTTTAGCAGTATTAGAGGAGTATCAAAAGGCGCCCCAGGTAAACAGAGATAGACTGTATCTGGAGACCATGGAAAAGATCGGGCCCAAAATAAAAAAGTATATCATATCTCCTCGATTGAATAAGGGACTAAAGAAGATTTACGGGATTACAGAATAAGGAACGTGGACAGAATAACTTTCCCAACTATGCATCACGGCTTCAGGTCATTTTTACCCGATCTGAAATCACAAAAACATTGAAATAGCCTACTATTCCTTCAACTTTTGTGTTTTTAGATCGAGCAAACCTGACCCAAATCTATGCGCCTTCTTGTGAAAGTTATT
>JAFDAP010000126.1 GCA_019313765.1 Deltaproteobacteria bacterium
TTGTCACTGGATATCGGCACGGCAGGTTCAATCACGCTTTTGCTTCAGTCACTCCTGCTGCCTTGCATGTTCGCAGATGATCAAATTATTCTCCATATTAAAGGCGGGACAGATACCAGGTGGAGCATCCCTATAGATTATTTCTCCCACGTTATCCTTCCATTCTTCAGGGAATTTGTTTCGATCGAATTAAACGACATGAAAAGAGGGTTTTATCCTAAGGGTCAGGGATTTATTCGCCTGACCATAAAACCCGGGTACTGCCTGAGGGATCACGGAAGTGTAGATGATTTTTGCACTCATTTGAGGAACAAAATTCCTGGAATCTATCTCTCAGACAAGTCCCGGTTGGAAAGAATTGAGGGGATATCAGCGGCGTCCGATCAATTAAAAAATGCTAAAGTTGCTGAACGTCAGGCCGAAGGCGCTACGCAGAGACTAAGGGCGCTCTGCCCATTAAGAATAAAGAATGAATATCAACCTACTGCCTCGGCCGGTACAGTGATAACACTGTGGACGATCAACAAGCAGGGGAAGGTTTTCATAGGAGCGGATGCCTTAGGTGAAAGAGGATTAAGGGCAGAAAAGGTTGGTGCAAAGGCCGCTAAAAAACTACTGGAAATTTTAGGTTCCGAAGCGGTTGTGGATTCCCATCTCGCAGACAATCTGCTACCATTACTGGCCCTTGTCGGTGGTGAAATTAAGACAGATAAAATCACCGGACACATCCGATCCAATATTTATGTTTGTGAAAAGTTTTTAGACGTCGAATTCCTCATCAATGAAGAAAAAAACCAAATTACAGTTATGTGAATCCCCTCCCCTGTGAGGTTATTGAGGGTTGAAAAACTGCTTGACATTGAAACAAATGTTTAATACAAACGTTTGTATTAATAGCAAGGGGCCGAGCATGAGGAAAAAAAACAAGAATGAATTTCCAAAAGAACGCATCCTGAATGAAGCAGAAGTTCTGTTCGCACAAAAAGGGTTTCACGAGGTCACGGTACGGGAAATCACTAAAGCGGCTAAATGCAACCTTGCTGCTATAAATTACCACTTCGGAAACAAAGAGAACCTGTATCTCGAAGTGTTCCGTGCGCGGTGGGTGCCGCGGGCCAGGCGAATCAGGGAACATGTCGGAAAGTCTTTGTCCGCACAGGACTCCCCCTCGCCTCAAGCAGTGATTAAGGCGCTGGCACAGGCATTTTTAGAAGGACCCATGTCGGACGAGGAGCGCAAGCGTCACTCTCAGCTTATGGCCAGGGAGATGGCCCGGCCCACAGCGGCCTTTGACCTGGTGGCCGAACAGGCCATGGGACCACTGATGAAAGAATTAGCCGAGGTATTACGTCCGGGTTTGCCCGATAAAATGGGAGAGGACCGCCTCATGCTCAACATGTTGAGTGTATTGGCCATGGTGCTGTATTTCAATTTTGCCAGGGTAGCCGTCACCCGCATGACGGGGCGTGAATACGACCATGCCTTCAGGAGACGGTTGGTGGAGCACATCGTCGAGTTCTCCCTTAATGGATTGGGTGTGGGTGAAAAGGAGGGGGACCGGTGAAACGCGGTTTTTCTTATCTGTTTTCGGCCCTGGTCGTACTCATCCTGACAGTTGGATGTATGAGAATGGGTCCCGATTTCAAGCGGCCTGAAACCGGAATCAATATACCGGGGGCCTATCACCATGCACCGGGTGAAAGCGTCACACCCCAACCCGAAGACCAGTGGTGGGATGTTTTCGACAATCCGGAATTAAACCGGATTGTAGATGAGGCATTGAATAACAACTTAGACATCAAAAAGGCCGCGGCCATGATTTTAGAGGCTCGGTCCAGGTTTGTCCAGACCAGGGCAGACCGCTTCCCCTTCTTAGGCTTCCAGGGTCAGGCCCAACGGCAGAGACAAACATTTGAAGTATCTGTGCCGACCTTTCAGGGCGGAAACCTCAAGTTTGAAAGCCAACAGCGACGACAGACCATTGATTCCCACAATCTTTCCCTGCCCGCGTCTTTTGAACTGGACCTGTGGGGGCGTCTTGCCCGGGCCGAGGAAGGGGCAAGGGCCGACCTACTCATGGCCGAGGAAAGTCGTCGTACCGTGGCACAGACCGTGGTGGCCGAGACGATCAATCTCTATCTACTGATAGAAGCCTTAGAGCGGCGAATACAGATTACAGAGGAGAGTATTGCAAATTTCCGCCGGAGCCTGGCCTTAGTAGAACATCGTTACGAGCGGGCCTGACATCTATCCTGGATTTAAGGCAGGCCCGCCGGATCCTGGCACGGGCCGAGGCATTGCTCCCGTCAATGCGCCAGGAACTGGGTATCACCCAGCAGAAACTGGCCGTGCTGTTGGGACGCTATCCCGAGACACGGCCTGCACGAATACACAAGGAAGACTACTTCAAACGTTTAGTCCCTGTGCCTGCGGGGCTGCCCTCCGAACTCCTTATGCGCCGGCCTGATATCAGGGCTGCCGAGGCACAATTGAGGGCATTGAATGCCCAGGTGGGCGTGGCCATGGCAAGCCGCTTTCCCCAAATCACCCTGACTGCCGGTTTCGGATACTCCAGCAATGCGTTAAGTGAACTCTTCCGGCCCGAGAGCGAGTTGTGGAACCTGGCCATGGGCATTGTGCAGCCATTGTTTGACGCCGGTAAATTAAAGGCTGTCCAACGGGCCGTGGAGGCAAGATATGAGCAGGGCGTGGCCGAATATGCCAAGGCCGTGCTGAGTGCATTTTCCGAGGTGGAAAGCGCCCTTTTGACCCGCAAGGAGCAGTTGGAACGCCGGGACCGGGAATTAAATTTTTTAGAGGAGGCCAGGGCCACACAGGAAGTGGCAGAGACCCGCTACGAGCGTGGCCTTGTGGATTATCTGATTGTTTTAGATGCCCAGCAGACCCGGTTTCAGGCCGAAGATAACGTGGTCCAGGTTGACTTTGCCATTTTAAGCAATCGCGTTACACTGCACCGGGCCTTAGGGGGAGGGTGGGGGGAGGAGAGTCAAAAGCCATGACCAAGACAAAGAGACGACTTTTTCAATTTGTTATTACTGTCGCCCTGATCGCTTTAGGCGCTCTGGGCCTGAACAGATTGATGGCAAGCAAAACTCAGATCAAAAAACTTAAACCTTCCGTGCCGGCTCCCATGGTCCGGATCATTAAGGTCGAAACCGGGCCGCAATCGGTCCGTATCACGGGCGAGGGTACGGTGAGACCCTTGCGGCAGATCAGTCTGGTGCCTCAAGTAGGCGGCAAGGTGGTTTTTGTTTCTTCCTCCTTAGTCAATGGCGGCGAATTTAAAAAAGGCGAAACATTACTGCGCATAGACCCGGAGGATTACCGGTTGGCCGTTATCTTGGCAGAGGCAAAAATTAAGGACTCTGAAAGCAGGCTGAGGTTTGTGGAGGAAGAGTCTGCCGCAGCCCGGGAGGAATGGTATCTGCATCGTCAGGGGGGCGGTTCCAAGACAAACAAAAAACCGCCGCCGTTAGTGACTAAGGAGCCGCAATTGGCCGCGGCCAAGGCTAAGGTAGAGGCCGATGGTGCAGACCTTAGAAAGGCAATGTTAAACCTGGAACGGACCGAGCTTCTGGCCCCCTTTAACGGCAGGGTGAGTCAGGAAAATGTGGATATCGGCCAATATGTCTTACTCGGGCAGGCATTAGCCGTCCTCTATTCCACTGATGCGGCAGAGATTGTCTTGCCCCTGGAAGACGGGGACTTATTCTGGTTCCATGTGCCCGGTTTTACTCCCGGCAAAGGCCCTGGTTCGGCCGTGACGGTCCGGGCCCGTGTTGCTGGACAGGAGATGTCATGGCCCGGAAAGGTAGTCCGGGCCGAGGGGAAATTAGATGAGCGGACCCGGATGATTAATGTAGTTGTACGGGTGAAGAAACCTTATGCAAAAAAACCGCCTTTGGCCGTCGGTCTCTTTGTCACGGTTGATATTAAAGGCCACAGCCTTCCCAAGGCAGCGGTTATCCCCCGTTCAGCCCTGCACCAGGGTCATGTGGTCTGGGTTGTGGATAATGACGGCCTGCTGCACTTCCGGAATGTAGATGTGGCCAGGATTCAGGGAGATGTCGTTCTGGTTAAGGCCGGTCTCAAAGACGGGGAAATGATTGTCATATCCCCGCTCAAGGCGGTCTCAGACGGCATGGCCGTGAGGACTGTGCCGGTTAATTAAACTACCTTCTTGTAAAGCGGGACGAGAGATGAAAGGCTGACTGGGCGGGGCAAGCCCCGCCCCTACGTCCTGCAATCTCAAAACCATAAGATATTTGCTGTAAAAGGAGTCCTTTTATGAAAGGCATGGTAGCCTGGTTCACGGAAAATCATGTGGCCGCCAACCTGCTGATGATCTTTTTGTTGTTTGCAGGGGCAGTCACGGGTCTGACCATGAAATTAGAGGTCTTTCCCGAGTTTTCCTTAGACCGTATTACCATCACAACAGAATATATAGGCGCGTCACCTGCCGAGGTGGAGGAGGCCATCATCCGCAGGATAGAGGAAAAGGTGGCAGGGCTTGCCGGCATCAAGCGGATCGATTCCACGGCCAGGGAAGGATTCGGTACAGTGATCATAGAGGTTATGAAGGACTGGGACCTAAAAGCTCTTTTGGATGAGGTAAAGGCCGAGGTGGACCGTATCACCACGTTTCCGAAAGAGGCGGAAGAGCCTGTGGTCCGGGAAGTAACACGGAGGTCTCAGGTGATCAGCTTAGCCGTGTATGGGGATGCGCCCGAGACGACCATCAAACACTTAGCGGAAAAGCTCAAGGACGAGATCACTAATCTGCCGGGCATTACCCTGGCCGAGCTTTTTGGCGTGCGCCAGGGCGAGATCCACATCGAGATATCAGAAAAAACCCTAAGACGATATGGTCTTACCCTGAGTAAGGTGGCCGATGCCGTGAGGGGGGCCAGCCTGGACCTTCCTGCCGGCAATGTCAAAACAGCAGGCGGTGAGATCCTGATACGGACCAAGGGCCGGCGCTATTATGCCGAAGACTACCGGGACGTGGCAGTAATTACCCGGCCTGACGGCAGCAAGGTCACTTTAGGGCAGATCGCTCAATTGAGCGATGGGTTTGAGGACGTGGATCTCCATGCCCGGTTCCAGGGAAAGCCGGCCGCTGTCATCCAGGTTTTCAGGGTGGCCGATCAAAATGCCCTTACGGTCGCTGATACGGTCAAAAAATATGCGGATGAGATCAGAGACACGCTCCCTGCCGGGGTGGATATCGGATTATATCAGGACATGTCCAAGATATTACGGAGCCGCATTAACCTGTTGTTAAAGAACATGGGCGTTGGCCTTATTTTAGTGAGTATCCTCCTTGGATTGTTTTTAAACCTGCGATTGGCCTTCTGGGTTACCCTCGGTATCCCCATCTCCTTTCTGGCAGGGCTATGGATTTTACCCAATTTTGATGTGTCCATCAACATGATCTCCCTGTTCGCCTTTATCATGGTGTTGGGTATTGTGGTGGATGACGCCATTATCGTGGGCGAGAATATCTTTCGCAAGCAGGAGGAGGGACTTGACCCGGTTAATGCCTCGGTGGAAGGCACTATGGAGGTGGGGAGGCCCGTGATTTT
Organism: Deltaproteobacteria bacterium; assembly: GCA_019313765.1. Classification (GTDB taxonomy): domain Bacteria; phylum Desulfobacterota; class DSM-4660; order Desulfatiglandales; family Desulfatiglandaceae; genus JAIOSR01. Next base: position 5,607 of record JAFDAP010000126.1, read on the forward strand.
TGCCGTCCTTACAACGATAGTTGCCTTCTGGCCCCTCCTTTTGGGGGGCGGCACCATGGGCAAGATAATGCGCAACCTGCCCATCGTGGTGATCCTTGTGCTCTTAGGCTCTTTAGTGGAATCCCTGGCCATACTGCCTTCCCATCTGGCCGGGGGCAGGCGCCGTCAGCTTGGCCTGAACAAAGGCCTCACAAAAGAAAAACTCATTGCCCGGTGGCTGAAATGGGTCATCCGTGGGCCTTATGCAAGACTTGTGGATTTCTGTGTGCGCTGGCGTTACGCCACAGT
>JAFDAP010000127.1 GCA_019313765.1 Deltaproteobacteria bacterium
GGTCCCCCTCATTCCCATTGGCCATGACGTCGCTCATAAGGTCGCTGGCATAGCCCCGGGTCACGTCAACATCGAGTCGATTCGCCCCGGTCCTGACTTCCAACTGTAATTTGTTAATAATTTGTGATAATTTCATGCTGGTTTCTCGTCAATTTCAATGTGCCATGTACCTGAGCATTATTCCTGCTATTGCTATTCATAAAAACTGTATCTGCTCAATATTTGGGGGAACTCAAATTTATACTGACATCTCTCTAATAACGACCGGCGTCCGTCGAGGCATGCGGATCTCTTTTCAAAGAGCCGCATGCCCCGCCATTATATGGACTAACGCCGCTACTTATTGATCTATTACAAAAAACCATTTCACTTTAGGTCTAAGCTTCTTCCGTTGCACCCCTGACGCTCTCGACAATGTCTATGACCTCTTTCGGGTCCACCTCCCCATGCGTGACGTCGTCAATCACCATGACCGGGGCCAGACCACATGCGCCCAAGCACCGTACCACATCAAGGGAATACTCCCTGTCATCCGTGGTGTCCCCGACATCGACTTTGAGGTGCCGTGAGACCGAATCCAGAAGCTTTGCGGAACCCTTTACAAAACAGGCTGTGCCTAAGCAGATGCGAATGATGTGTCTGCCACGGGGAACCATGGTAAAAAAGGAGTAAAACGTAACAACACCGAAAACATCCGAGGGCGGAATCCCCAGACCTAAGGCAATGTAGTTCTGTGCCGGGATCGGCAGGAAACCCAGTATCCCCTGGACCTGTTGAAGTACCGGGATAAGTCCACCCATTTTAGGCCTGTAAGTAGCGAGAATTTCATCTATCTGTGCCTTTGCGTCCGTCTTCTCCTCTTCTTCCAACAGCTCCATGAATTGATCGGTTACTTCCTGGATGTCGATGGGTGGCTTCCGCGTGCCGCCTGATAATTTTGTGATGGACTCCAGCAGGCCTTCACACTGCTCAAGCAGGGCCCGGTGATGGTAATTGAACGGGTGCAGAGATGCCCGGCAAAAGGGAGGTCTGTCTCCGTTTATATGGGGCGTGCCTGATGACGTAGAATCGGGAACAGGCCACTGAAGGCCCCCTTTCCCAATGCGACCGTAAGTGATTCCCCGCAAATGGGGAACCAGCTTTGCAATTTCATCTTCCCAGATCTCCCGGCTGCTTGCATCCGGCCAGTTTTGGTCAAGGCGGTTGGCCAACTGGGTGAATATCCATGTTTCCGGTTTTGCTTCGCCGGGCGCTGTAACGGCACTGCACATGCGGCTGACCCTTCTCTCACAGTTGGTATATGTACCCTCATCTTCGGCCCATGCGGCCGCGGGAAGTACCACGTCCGCGTATTTCAGGGTCTCATTGGATAGAATGTCCTGTACGATGATAAAGTCAGTGGATTCCAGGGCCCTGGTAATGTCGGGAGTAGCAGGCGCGGTAATTGCCAGATTTTCGCCCACACAATAGAGCAGTCGAATTTTTTTCTCCGCAGAGTCACTCTTGCCGCTCATGTTTTTCACCATGTCGGCTACGGCCAGGCCGGGCTCGCTGTTTAATGAGCAACCCCATGCCTCTTCAAAAGTCTTGCGCGCGGCATCGTCATCTACTCCGGCGTAACCCGGCAAGTAATCGGGCAGCAAGCCCATGTCGCATGCACCCTGGGAGTTGTTCAGTTCGCCTAAATAGTTCACGCCGCCATACGCCTTGCCTAAGTTGCCGAGAACTTCCTGGAGATAAAGAAAAGTCCGGGCAAATGGAGCGACCTGGGACCCGTAAACGAGCATGGCGGGTTCATCCGTATCAAGGATTTCAACGGCCGCCTTGACATCCTCTGCCTTAACTCCTGTTGTTTCGGCAACACGGTCGAGCGTGAAATTGGCGGCAGTATTCCGGATCTCCTCTGATCCTTCCCGGCCCCGGGCTAAGAGTTCCTGGATTATCCCGTTGACGAGAACCGACTCCGCGCCTTCTTTTACCTGAAGATTTAACGTGGCAAACTCCCCGATCTTAGTGCTACGCGAGTCTACCACAATCAACCGGCACCCGTTGTTGGAAGCTCGTTTGATAAAAGTTCCTGCAACCGGATTTTCTTCGGTGACGTCGCAACCGACCAGGATAATACTTTTCGCTTTCTCAATCTCGCCGAGAGGATTGTTCAGACCGTTAGCCGCATAGGGTGAAGCAATGTTGTTGCTGCCGATGGCCCCTCGAAAGAGCTTCTGCAAAAGGTAAAGGGACTCATTTGTGGATTTGGCCGAACAGATACCGGCAATTGCCTGGGGGCCTTCCTTTTCCTTTATCTCCTTTATCTTTGTTGCTACCAGATCCAGTGCCTCATCCCATGATGCCTCTTTGAGATCCCCGTCCTTCCGGATCATCGGCTGAATCAATCGTTCCGGGCTTTTGAGAAAATCATAACCGAAGCGGCCCTTGACACAAAGCCTGCCGAGATTGGGGAGGGCGTCCTCCACACCCGTAACTTTCATTATTGTGTCGTCCTTGATGTGCAGGTCTAACTGACAGCCCACGCCGCAGTAGTGGCAGGTAGTGCGCACGTGGCGTGCTTCCCATGGGCGGATTTGGTAACGGCTTTTCTTTTCGACCAGTGCCCCGACAGGGCAGGCTTGGAGGCATTCACCGCAGAATACGCATTCGGAACGCTCTAAGGAATCATCGCCCATGGCCACTATCTTGGCCTTTACCCCACGAAAACCGTGACTGATTGCCCTGTTTACCTGGATCTCATTGCAGGCAGCCACACAGCGGCCACAGAGAATGCAGCGGGAGAAATCTCGCATGATCAGGGGGCTGGCCATTTCAATGGGATACTCGGTTTCCCTCCTGACTAAACCCCTGGTGTCCACCTGGTAGCGGTATCCATATGCCTGCAGCTTGCAGGCGCTGTGGGCCGCGCACAGGTCTGCGCTCTGATCATAGTCTTCGACCTGTTGCTCAAACTCGGTCCAGTCCTCTGAGTCCTTACTGGCAATTGCGCAATTGTGATTACCTGAGTTCAGGAGCAGGGCCAGAATCGTCCTCCGTGCCTCTGATACGGCAGGAGAGTTTGTGTGGACGACCATTTTATTTCCGGCGGGCATGGCACATGCGGGCGAAAGACCTCGACCGCCCTCGATTTCCACGACACATACGCGGCATGCCCCGGTGGGCTTGGTTCCCTTAAGATGGCAGAGGGAGGGAATAAAAATCCCGTTTTGCCTGGCAACCTCGAGGATTGTCTCTCCCGGGTTAAACGTTAATTTACGACCGTCTATGGTGATAATGTTTTCAGGCATTTTTCTTCTCTGATTCCTTTACTCCCATTTTCTCGTAACAGATCAGGCCGCACTGCAAGCATCTTTCTGCTTCCTTCCTGGCAGCGGTCTCGTTCAACCCCGGGAATTCCTTAGGGAAAATCCACGCGGTTTTGCTGTCTCCCTCCACATCCAGCAAGGACGGTTGCTGTCTTTCGGATGAACTCACGCTATGCACTTCGGTTATGTTCAGGATGTAATCCGCTTCGCAGGTAAGATTCTCGGTCGGGGTAATCATACCATCCGTGAAATGCTGGTGAACGGCACGTGCCAGCCGTCGTCCGGATAGAATCGACTTGACCACGGCCGAGGCGTCGCTGATTCGTCCCGGCTCAGGCGAAGCAAAAATACCGTTCTCCCTCTCGTTGGGAAATGTGTGAAAGGTCTCAATGGTCTGCCACTTGATCTCATCCGCAGTAGATTCCGGTTTACCGTCTGCATGCACAAAGACCAGTTCAGGGAGCCGTGCGGCAGACACGATAAGTGTATCTGCATCCTTTATCTCTCTCTGGGTCAGGTTTTCGCCAACAGGTTTAACCGGCTCGATGGCTATCCGGACAAGTTGATCCGAGATGCCGCCCATGGCGACTACCATGCTGGCGGGGCTGACTTCTATTCCCTCCGAGCGCAGCCTCTTGGTGTCTCTGAGATCCATGGGCATAAGTTCAAGGGGTTCATGGGAAATGATTGTCACCTTTTCGGCGCCAAATTCTCTGCATTTCCGGGCCACTTCCAGTGCCTTTACGCCGTTGTGTACAATGACCGCATGTCTTCCGGGATCAATGCTTTCGCCCTTAGCAAGGGCCATGAGGAAGTCCAGCATGGTATAAGCACCGCGAATGGAAGCATCAAATCTCTGGTGGTCCGGCAGCAGGATTTTGCGGCTGTCAAACCCACCGGATGTAAACAGGACCGCGTCATATCCCTCCCGAAGCAGGCCGGCCATCGTAAAATCGCGACCCATGACCATATTGGTTTTTGCCTCAACCCCAATGTCAAGTATGCCCTTGATATCGTGATCCAGGACCTTGCGGGGCAGGCGATCTTCGGCAATGACATATCGCAGGATGCCTCCCAATTGGGACTTGGCTTCATAGATGGTAGGTTGATACCCGAGGCGTGCTAAGTAATAGGCGGCAGTGAGGCCTTCGGAACCCCCGCCAACTAATGCTATTTTTTGTTCATTATCGGCCGCTTTATAGGGGTTGACATGCTTGCCCGTTGCCATTTCATAGTCTGCCACAAATCGCTTCAAAGGATCAATGGCCAGGGGTTGCTCCACCAGATTGCGCCTGCAATCCAATTCACAGGGAGCAGGGCAGATGTAACCGCAGATCAGGGGCAGGGGGCACTTTTCCTTGATGATTCGAAGGGCTTCTTCATAATGCCCATCGCGAATTTCACGTATGTATCCGCGAATATTGATGCCTGTAGGACATGCGCGCATGCAGGGCGCGGTGCATTCGTCCGCGACATATTCGCTGACAATGCGCCGGGTAGCAGAAGTTAGGGTGATGATATGCTTGGGACATGCCTCAACACACGCGCCGCATCCCACGCAGAGGTCATTATTTACAACCGGCAGGTTGTTGTCGCCGATGCTCAGTGCTCCGAACTGGCAGGCCTTGACGCAACTGCCTAATCCAATGCAGCCGATGGGACAGAGTTTGCTTCCGCCATAAAGCATGACAGCGGCCTGGCAGTCGGTGGTGCCGTTGTAATGAAAAATGGGATCCGCCTGGCCCACGCCGTAAGCGCAACTGGTCCAGGAGAACTCGGGTTCTCTCTCCTCGACCTTCTGGCCCATGATCTCGCCAATGGCCTGGGCGATCTCAAATGGTGCAACCACGCAGGCGTTTCCAGGGGCCTTGCCCGCGGCAATTGCCTCGGCAGAGGCCGCGCATCCGGCATAGCCGCATCCTCCGCAATTGGCGCCGGGTAGCATGTCAGTGATGGCCAGTACTTTCGGGTCTTCCCATACGTAAAAGGCCAGTGATGCGATGGCAAGTATGATACTGGAGCCCAATCCCAAGATAAGTAAAAATAATGATGCTGCTAACATATAATAAATCCTAATCAGGGAGTTCGTAATGAGGAACTTAAGCAGTCCTTTGTTTTATTCTTACATTGAAAACATGATCCTCTGAGTCAGGTCAGAGCTATATGTCTCTATCTTGGAGTTTTATATCAAAAAATACAAATTCCAAGCACCAAATTACAAACAAATCTCAAATTCCAATATTCAATGACCAAAACCGGATTAAAAAACGAATATCCAACTTCGACGTTCGATGTTGAACGTTCGATGTTCGACGTTTATCTTTTTCCTGTTTGTAATTTCGAATTTTGGTCATTGGTATTTGTTTGATATTTGGGATTTGATATTTGGAATTTCAATAGCTCAATGAAATACCAATAAAGCAAATCCCTTCTGGAGATAATCATATCCCGGTCATTTGGACCAGGGTTTTTACTTCTCAATTATGTAACAGTGCCTTGAGTGAACCGTCAACGCCAACAAAGCCGAAAAATGCCAAAGCCATCAGCCCTGCCATAATCAACCCTATGGCCGTCCCTCT
>JAFDAP010000128.1 GCA_019313765.1 Deltaproteobacteria bacterium
AGACGAACAGATCAAAAAGGTGGGCCAGAATATCAAATATGATGCGGAGGTGCTTAAAAAGCATGGGTTGAAGCTCAAAGGGATATATTTTGACACCATGATTGCGTCCTATGTGATCAATCCCGGGCTGAGGCAACACAACCTCGATTACTTGGCACAGCACTATTTGAATCACAAAATGATCAGCTATCAGGAGGTGGTGGGAAAAGGAAAAAATGCGCGCAATTTTTCAGAGGTGGATGTGGAAGAGGCTAAGGAATATTCCGGTGAAGATGCGGATATCACCCTGAGATTGTGGCAAATTTTAAATGATAAGCTCAAATCGGATAAAAACGAGGCACTTTTTTATGACCTGGAGATGAAGCTTTTGCCCGTGCTCATGGACATGGAGATGACGGGTATCAGGATTGATGCAGGCTTTTTTAAACAGATGTCGTCCCGTTTTTCCGGGCAGTTGAAGGAGTTGGAAAGGGATATCTTTGGTGAGGCGGGCATGGAATTTAACATCAATTCCCCGCAGCAGTTGGGCGAGGTGCTCTTTGAAAAGCTTCAACTCCCGGTCCAGAAAAAGACCGCCAAGACCAAAAGGTATTCTACGGACGTCAAGGTCCTCAAGAAACTCTGTGCCTTTCCCCATAGAATACCTAAGTTGATACTGCGTTACAGGACCCTTTCAAAGCTCAAATCTACATATCTGGATGCGTTGGTGAAGTTGGTTGACCCATCTACCGGGAGGGTCCATACCTCCTATAACCAGACCGTAACCGCAACGGGGCGATTGAGCAGCAGCGACCCGAACCTGCAAAATATACCTGTTCGCAGTGAGGAAGGCCGGGAGATTCGAAAAGGGTTTGTGGCAGAAGCGGGCCATTACTTAGTATCGGCAGACTACAGCCAGGTGGAGCTCAGGGTTTTTGCCCATTATTCAAGGGATGAGGCATTTATAGAGGCGTTTACCCGGGATGAAGATATCCATACCCGCACTGCTTCAGAAATTATGACTGCCGGAAATGAGCCTGTCACTCCTGAAATGAGGCGCATTGCAAAGGCCATAAACTTCGGCATCATCTATGGGATGGGTCCCCGGAAGTTGAGCGAGGAACTGGGCATTGATCATAAGACTGCCAAAGATTATATTGGTTCTTACTATGACAGGTACCAGGGTGTTAAAAGATACCGGGATGAGATGATTGAAACAGCTAAGGAATCGGGTTATGTCACGACGCTCTTTAACAGGAGACGGTATCTGCCGGATATTGAGCATAGTAACAGCAGGATTCGTTCCGAGGCAGAGCGCATGGCCGTTAATACACCCATCCAGGGCACGGCGGCGGACCTGATCAAAAAGGCCATGATCAATATCCACGGACGGCTCAAGGAAGAAGGGTTTGAATCAAAGATGCTACTCCAGGTCCACGATGAACTGGTTTTTGAGGTGCCTGAGCAAGAACTGGAACGGGTTATGCCCATGATCAAGGAAGAAATGGAAGGGGTGTATGCCTTGCGCGTTCCGCTGAAGGTGGATATCAATAAGGGCAGGAACTGGGATGAAGCACATTAAAGTGCCGTAGGCGTTCACGGAGTATTGGAAATCCCAAATTCCAAGCATCAAATTCCAAATAAATCCCAATATCCAATGACCAAAACTGACTTGGTTCCCACAGGGAGAGTTCGTTCATTAGGTTTTGACATAAGGATTCCCAAAACTTGTTTGGAATTTTGAATTTCAGTCATTGGAATTTGTTTGTTATTTGGGATTTGTTATTTGGGATTTCGACTATCTCCCAAACTCCGTGAACGGATACCAAATAGCCAATAACCAACAACGGGGTTTGACGCATGTCTTACGTTTTCGGGCCGGTTCCTTCGAGACGATTGGGCCTGTCATTAGGGGTTGATCTTATTCCGGCCAAGACCTGTACCTTTGATTGTTTGTATTGTGAGGTGGGGAGAACCACATCAAAGACCATAGAGCCGGGGCCTTTTGTGCCTTTCAGGGAACTGGTCGATGAGATCGAAAAGAAACTAATGAAAACTGAACCGGATACCGTGACCTTGGCGGGATCGGGCGAACCAACACTATATTCCCGGATCAATGAAGTCATCGATTCCATAAAAGAGGTCACCGAAACAAAGGTTGCGCTTTTGACAAACGGTTCCCTTTTCTGGAAAGAGGAAATCAGGGAGCGTGTGCTTAAGGCGGATATTATTTTGCCGACGCTTTCAAGCGCCTTTGAAAATACCTTCAGGATGATCCACCGGCCCCACCCGGGGCTTGAATTGAACACTGTTGTCGAAGGATTAGAAAGGCTGCGAAAGGATTACGAGGGACTGTTATTCCTTGAGATTGTCCTTTTGGCCGGTATCAACGATACGGAAAAAGAAGTGGAAGGACTGAAAACCGTGATTAACAGGATAAATCCTGAAAAAATCCAGCTAAACACGGTTGTACGGCCCCCGGCGGATAAAAGGGCTATCTCCCTTGACAGGAAAAGGTTGGAAGATATAAAGGTATTTCTTGGTGAAAGAGCGGAGATTATTGCCGGGGTCCCTGTTGAAACGAAAAAGGGCAAAGCAGATACCCTGATCAGGGATTTTTTAGATATGGTCAAAAGGAGGCCGCTCAGGTCTATCGACATTGCAAATGCCATGGGTTTATCTTCAGGTGACGTTGAAGACCTTGTCAAGGGCCTTCTAATTAAAGGGTACATATCCAGGCAGGAACATTCGGGAGAAATTTATTATTTGAGCAATGGAAAAGATGTCTAAAGACAAGAAAAAATCGCATCAGGACTCTAATCAATTATACGTAGGGATTGATGCAGGCGCTGTCAGCTTGAATTGTATTGTGCTGAATGAAAAAAGGGAGATCGTTTTTGAGTCCCCTTATAAGCGTCACTTAGGCAAAGTGGAAGAAGCGGTACCGGCCCTTATTCAGGACCTGTATGATAAAGTCGGTGAAGAAAGTATACGTTCTATCTGTTTTACCGGAAACCACGGAAAGAAATTCAGCGAGGACCTGGGGACTTTTTATGAATTCGAGACCATAAGCCAGGTCCTTGGGGCGATTTTTGTAAGACCGGATGTCAGGACGATTATCAGCATGGGTGGGCAGGACACGGCGCTTTTGCAGGTCAACCATTTGAATGAGGCTGGTTCTGAGGGCCGGGGTGATTGGGAACTGGAGCACTTCAGCACCAACGGCCCCTGTGCGTCCGGTACAGGTTCATTTATTGATCAGCAGGCCCAGCGGTTGGCCACGTCCATGTATTCCAAAAAAAAGGATAATTCCAGGAATCAGATAGACCGGATACTAACTGACTTTATCCGGTTGGGCAAAAAGAGCGAAAACCCGGCCAATGTGGCGTGCCGGTGCACTGTGTTTACAAAGTCCGACATGATTCACCTCCAGAACAAGGGAGAGAAATTAGAGGATATTATCTACGGCCTGCACATTGGAAACGCCAGGAATTATGTGAGCACCATTGTCAACAACCGGGACCTTGACGAACCAATTATTTTTGTGGGCGGACTTTCCCTGAACGAACTCCAGGTAAAGGCATTCAAAAGCTATTTTCCGGGATTGATCGTCCCTCCCTGCAATACCTCCATAGGGGCACTGGGAGTCGCGTTGCAGGCCCTGGATGCAGGCAGGGAAGACCGGGTGAATCTGGAGGCACTCAAGACCACGGGTTCGGGACGCGAGGTTTCAGTCCCTGTCGCTCCCAGGCTGGAATTGAAGCAGACTCTTTTCCCGGAAATCAAAGCGATTCAGAAAAAGTTCATTCGTAAAAAGATGAAGGTCTACCTTGGTATTGATGTTGGTTCCACTACTACCAAATATGCCCTTATGAGTGAAGACCGCGAGATCGTCCACAAGAGCTATGTGCACACTCAGGGTAAGCCCATAGAAGTCACACAGGGTCTTTTGAAGTCCATCCGCGATGATGTGGGAAAGAGGATTGAAATTGTGGGAACCGCCACGACAGGCTCCGGCAGGAACGTTGTGGGGGATTTTCTCAATGTGGATTTAATCATTGACGAAATAACGGCCCATGCAAGGGGTGCGGTGGAGATCGATCCGGACGTGGACACCATCTTTGAAATAGGAGGGCAGGACTCGAAATATATTTCTATTGCCAATACGTACCCCCTGGATTTCGATATGAACAAGGTCTGCGCTGCGGGTACGGGCAGCTTCCTGCATGAACTGGCCAACAAACACGGGATCAATATCGTGGATGAGTTTCAACAGATAGCGCTTTCATCGGAGGCTCCGGTCAAGTTAGCCGAAAGATGCACCGTGTTCATGGAATCGGACCTTGTATCGTACCACCAGAAGGGGGTGAAAGAAAAGGACCTGATAGGTGGATTGTGCTATGCCATTGTCCACAATTACCTGAACCGGGTGGTGGGAAAACGAAAGATCGGCCAGAGGGTGATGTTTTTAGGAGGCCCTTCCTTGAACAAAGGAGTTGTGGCCGCCTTTGAAAATGTCCTCGGACGAGGCCTTCTGGTACCGGATCACCGGGAGGTCCTGGGCGCTTACGGCGCCGCCATAAGTGTCCAGGAAAGAATGGGCATGGAAAACAAAAGTGAGAGCGCTTTCAGGGGTCTTGACAGCGCCATAAAGGACCGCATGAAAAATACCGAAAAGGTATGCCATGCGGACCCCAACTGCCACAACCAGTGTAAATTGAAGATCTATGACTTTGACGGTCGCCGGAGTATATGGGGAGGGGAGTGCGGTCGCTATGAGGTGACAGGAACAAGGGGATCAAGGAAACAGAACTTTTTCGCACTGCGGCAGGAGATCTGGCAAAAGTACATGGCCGGGGTTTATGAAAAACTGCAAAAGGAACCCCTGATGGAAGTGGACAACAGACCGACCGTGGGAATGCAAAGGGCGCTTTACGGCATTCAGACTGCTGTTTTGTGGGCCCATTTTTTTGATCGGCTCGGATTTCGCCTTGTCCTGACCCCGCCCACAAACACGCACCTGTCCAAGGTGGGGATAGAGGCCATGGTGGCTGAGACCTGTTATCCAGTAAAGGTCTCCCACGGCCATATCAAAGAGCTGATCGGGAAGACAAGATATCTTTTCATGCCTCACATTATAAACATGTCCACACCCGAACCTTCAGAAACCGGTTTTTATTGTCCCATGGTCCAGGGGAATTCCTATATGGTCCGCATGGCCCTCGGCATAGACCCGAATTCTGTCCTTAGCCCGGTTGTTCATCTGAAATATGATACGGACTCCCTTGCCTTGGAGATAGGGGAACAAATAGGATCCAGCCTTGGTGTGGGCAAGACTAAGATAAAAAAGGCCCTCTATTATGCCTTAGAGAGGGAGAAGCAATTTGTCAGGGAACTCCAGCAAAAGGGCAGGGAGATCCTTGAGGATCAGTATCCGGATGAACCGATTGTGGTGGTGACAGGCCGGTCCTATAACCTTTATGACGAACGTTTGAATTTGAGGTTGGGTCAGAATCTGGCAAAGATAGGGGTAAGCGCATTGCCAATGGATTTTATCGACGTGTCTTCAGTGGACCTTTCCGATTTTCCTTCCATGTACTGGGGGCTCGGAGCCCAGATATTGAGGACTGCCAAATTTATAAAAGAGTATCCAAACTATTTTGGCCTCCATCTGACAAATTTCAGCTGCGGGGCCGACTCTTTTCTCGAGCATTTTTACAAGTATATTATGGGAGAGAGGGCCTATCTCATCTTAGAGTTAGACGAGCACAGCGCGGTTGCCGGCGCCATGACCAGGCTCGAGGCATATAAGAATGTGATAGAGAATGCCATGCGGAAGTCGAATACAAGACTGAACATTGACTTGAAAGCGGCTAATTAGAAGGCG
>JAFDAP010000129.1 GCA_019313765.1 Deltaproteobacteria bacterium
ATTGACAACTACGGGGTTCAGCCCCATCAGGTGAAACGACTTAAAACAGACCCCAAATTTCAGAGCTTTTCCGGCCCTTCTTTCGGCTACACATATATAGGATACAACATGCGGAGAAAGCCCTTTGATGACCCAAGGGTTCGCAGGGCGCTGGGAATGGCCATTGATGTGGACAAGATCATAAACTATGTGCTTTATGGCCAGGGGGAACAGATCACGGGGCCATTTGTCAAACAGACCGATTACTATAATCATGATATCCAGGCAGTACCTTATGATCCCGAGGGTGCCCTTAAGTTGTTAGAGGAAGCGGGATGGCGGAGGAACAAAGAGGGATGGCTTGAAAAAGACGGGAAAAAATTCCAGTTTACCCTCATTACCAACAGCGGTAATGACCTCCGCAAAGCGATCCTGGCCATTGCCCAGGATGCATGGAAGCAGATCGGCATAGACGTACGCACAGATCTCTTAGAGTGGTCCGTGTTTCTCCAGGAGCGTGTGGACAAGGCTGATTTTGATGCCCTGATCTTAGGCTGGAGCATGGGCATCGAACCTGATCTATACCAGATATGGCATTCAAGCCAGACCCATCCCCATCAATTGAATTTTGTGGGCTTTAAGAACAGGGAAGCAGATGATCTTATCATCAAAATCAGACAGGAATACGACCATGACACACAGGTCCGTTACTGTCACAGGCTTCATGAAATTATTGCCAGGGAACAGCCTTACACGTTTCTGTATGTGAGCAAATGGACGGCGATTTTAGACAGGCGGATAGTGATCAAGAAAGTTGATGACGCCGGGAACGTACTTTACAAGAAGATCAAGCCCACGAAAACGGGTGACTATTCTTTTCATTTCAATAAGTGGATAAAACTCCGGGAGGCGCCCAGCTTTGAACTTGATGGATAGTAAACTGTAACCATTACCCGGCAGGAAATGAACAATGCTTTCATTTATCGGACGAAGCGTCATACAAAAGACCATCACCCTTTTCTTTGTGTCGGTGGTATCTTTTTTAATCATCCACCTTGCTCCCGGCAATCCCAGCCAGGTGGATCCCATGAATCCCAAGTTCACGCCGGAGATGGTGGAGCGGTTTCAGAAGGAGTTTCATTTAGACAAGCCCCTCTATACTCAATACCTGTTTTTTTACAGGGACCTGTTCACGGGAAAGACGGTTTCATGGAAGGACAATCAAGCCGTACTCAAGAAGATATGGGAGCGATTTCTGAACAGTCTTCCCCTTTTTATTGTGGGCACCATCCTTACCTGGACCCTTTCTTTTCCTATAGGTATCCGATCTGCCATTTTCAGGGGAGGGGTATATGATCGGAGCGCCACATTTTTCTCTTATCTTTTGATATCCATTCCCGGTTTCTTTTTTGCCTACATACTGATTATTTTTGTGGTGACCAATTTCCACGTGCCCGTTATCGGCATGGAAACCTTTGGGCTTGGGGTTTCTTCCTGGCCCCATGTAGTCATGGACAGGATCTGGCATCTCCTGTTACCGTCCGTGCTGGGCGCCACAGGCGGCATAGCGGTGCTGTCCAGGTATGTTCGCAGCCAGATGCTTGAAGTGGAAGGGCAGGATTATGTGCGCACGGCAAAGGCCAAGGGCTTAACTTCGGAACAGGTCCATTACAAGCACGCCCTCAGGAATGCACTATTGCCCTTTGTAACCATGTTCGGTCTTATTCTGCCGGGCCTGATCGGGGGGTCTGTCATTATCGAATCCATTTTTTCCTGGCCGGGCATGGGAAGGATGGCCTATGAGGCGATTCTTGCACGAGATTATCCTGTAATCCTGACGGTCAACTTTGTTTCCGCGGTGCTGGTTTTAGCAGGAACGTTTATTTCCGATCTACTCTATTTGGTGGTGGATCCGAGGATACGGTTGTAAGTGAGCTAATGTTTGAAGTGAACTAAAGTGACTAAAGTGAATAAAACAACTGAAGTCTTTAAACCTGCTTTCCGAGACGTTCCGGCGGATGGGACCATGGCCCCGAAACGGACGAGGCTACAGGAGTTCTGGCAGCTCTTCAGGCAGAACAGTCTGGCCATTATTGGCTTGATCATTTTCATCCTTTTCTTTTTCACTGCCCTTGCGGGTCTCTTTCTTACTTCAGGCCAGGACCCTGTTTTTGATCCTGCATTAGTAAGGCTCCAGGAAAAGCTGCTGCCGCCCCTTTCCAGACCACACCTGGACACTCTAAAACCTGATGAGATCCCGGGAATGGGTCTGTATCTCTTCGGGACTGATAACCTGGGACGGGATGTTTTTGCAAGGATGCTCCAGGGGACGTGGGTTTCGCTCACCGTGGGATTTGTGGCTGTGGGGATAGCAGTTCTTATCGGCCTATTCATGGGAGGAATCGCAGGATATTTTGGTCATAACCATGTCAGGGTAGACTACATTCTTGTTACCTGTATTATGTGTGCAGGGGGAGTACTGCTCGCAGTGGGATCGGTCTATTCGGGGGCGGGGTTTCTTATTATTGGCCATGCGTGCCTTTTTTTCTTGCTGTTTTCAAAAAAAGCATGGGGAAAAAAGGCCGCACCAAAATGGCTGAACCTGCTCAACAGGGGCGCTATTACCATTGACACCATGATCATGCGGATTGTGGATATAATGCTTTGCTTCCCGAGCTTTTTCCTGATCCTGACCGTGGTGGCGCTTCTCCCTGCAAGCATATACAATATTATGATTGTCATAGGGCTTACGAGCTGGATGGGCGCCACGCGCTTTGTGCGTGCTGAATTTCTCTCTCTCAGGGAACAGGATTTTGTGACTGCCGCAAGGGCACTTGGAGTAAGTAACTTCCGGATTATATTTCGACACATGATGCCCAATGCAATTGCTCCGGTCCTGGTATCAGCCACCATTGGGATTGCCACGGCCATCTTAACGGAAGCGGGCCTGAGCTTTCTTGGATTCGGGGTCCCTCCGCCGCACGCTACCTGGGGAAATATCCTTTCCGGGGGGAAGGGTTTCATTTTCGACGCGCCCTGGCTTACCTTTATACCGGGCATTGCTATTCTGATAGTGGTCCTTTCTTTTAACCTGTTCGGTGAGGGGCTGAGGGATACACTTAATCCGAAGTTGAAGGAAAGACAGTAATCACGAAAACACGAAAACACGAAAGGACGAAAATACGAAAATGATTGGAGTTAAAGGAAAACATCGGTTTGAAGGCCTGAGCAAGAGCATAATAGGAGCGGCAATCAAGGTACATAAGGAATTGGGTCCGGGATATTTGGAAAGTATCTATGAACAGGCAATAAAGTTAGTGTTTACTGAAGACGGGCTTAATTTTGAATATCAAAAAGAGATAAAGATTGAATATCTCGGCACTTTAGTGGGAACCCATCGGCTTGACCTACTTGTTGAAAATGAAATTATTGTCGAATTGAAAGCGGTAAAAGAATTGGCAGACATCCATTTCGCTCAACTTAGATCTTATTTGAAGGCCACCGGTTTAAAAGTAGGTCTTTTGATAAATTTTGCAAAGCCCACTTTGGAAGTAAAGAGAATCGTAAATTAATTCTTATTGTTTTTCGTGTTTTCGTACCTTCGTGTTTTCGTGATTTTTGTTTTGTAGTCACACCTAATAATATGAAAAAAAACAATAACATCTTGCTATCCGTTGAAGATCTCAGGGTCTGCTTTCGAGGAAATGAAAAGGTCTCCCGGGCCGTGGACGGGGTGAGTTTTGATGTCCGGCGCGGCGAAACGGTCTGCATTGTGGGGGAATCCGGTTGTGGAAAGACCGTTTCCGCCCTGACCATACTTGGACTTATCCCTTCACCTCCCGGGGAGATTGAGTCAGGAAAGGTGCTGTTCGAAGGGGAAAATCTCCTTAATTTCACTGAAGAGGGTTTGCAGAAGGTCCGGGGAAACCGCATTGCCATGGTCTTCCAGGAGCCCCTGACCAGCCTGAATCCTGTCTTCACCATAGGCGACCAGATTGGTGAGGCAATAAATGTCCACGAACAGGTTGAGCCTGCGGCGTTGCGTGAGAGGTGTGTTCAACTTTTAAAGGATGTGGGCATACCTTCACCTGAAGATCGACTCAAAGACTATCCACATCAACTGAGTGGCGGACAGAGGCAGCGGGTCATGATCGCCATGGCCTTAGCCTGCCGCCCTGACCTGATCATTGCGGATGAACCCACTACGGCGCTTGACGTGACAGTGCAGGCCCAGATCTTGCGTCTCTTCAGATCACTTCAGCAAAAGGGCTCAATGTCGGTCCTATACATAACCCATGACCTCGGAGTCGTGGCCAATATCGCTGATCGCGTGTATGTTATGTATGCCGGTGTTATTGCTGAACAGGGGAATACATCGCAGATCTTCAATAGCCCCAGGCATCCCTATACTCAAGGATTATTGGCCTCGCTTCCGTCCCGATCCAAGCGAGGCAAAATACTTCACAGCATCCCCGGTATTGTTCCCGATCCGGCATATAAACCTGACGGGTGTCCCTTTAATCCCAGATGTGATTTTGCCATTGATACCTGCAGGACCCGTTTCCCGGAAATGTGTGATTATGGTGAAGGACATCTGAGCCGTTGTCCTGTCCTTTTCAAACATTGGAAACAGAAGGGTTGAGAATCTAAAGTGGCTTACATGGAAAATGAGGATAAAAACATCACCCTGAAAGTGGAAGGTCTCAAAAAATACTTTCCCGTGCGCAGGGGTTTCTTCCAGAGGATCGGTGGGTGGATCAAGGCCGTTGACGGTGTGGACTTTGAAATTGAACAGGGAAAAACCCTCGGTCTTGTGGGGGAGAGCGGTTGCGGGAAATCTACAATAGCCCGCACAATCCTGAAGCTCCTGGAACCTGATCATGGGAAGATTATCTATCAAGGGAAGGATATAAGCAATTTGCCCGAAAAGGACGTAAAACCCCTGCGAAAAGAAATGCAAATTATTTTCCAGGACCCATTTGGCTCCCTCAACCCGCGTATGACCGTAGGCCAGTCCATTGAGGAGGGTCTCAGGACCCTGGATATTTCAAGAGGGGACCGTAAGGAACGTGTTGGGGAACTCCTTAGAATGGTGGGGATATCCAATAACAATGCTGATCGGTACCCCCATGAATTCAGCGGGGGCCAGCGCCAGCGCATAGGCGTGGCCCGTGCCCTTGGCGTGGAGCCTTCTCTGATTATTTGCGATGAACCTGTATCGGCCCTGGATGTCTCTATTCAGGCCCAGATAATAAATCTTTTAAAAGGCCTGCAGGATCGACTCGGGCTCAGCTATCTTTTTATTTCCCATGATCTCAATGTGGTGGGCTACTTGAGCGATAAAGTTGCAGTCATGTATTTAGGTCACATCATGGAATTCGCATCGGCCGGGGACCTTTTCGAAAATCCCCTTCATCCGTATACCCTGGCCCTTCTTTCAGCGGTTCCTGCAGTGGAACCTGTAGGGAAAATGGAAATTAAGCCCCTCGCCGGCGAGGTCCCCAGCCCACAGGATCCGCCTCCCGGGTGCAAATTCCAGGGCAGATGTCCACTGGTTGAGGCGCGATGCAGAGAAGAGGAAATAGATTTTTATGCAGCCAATAAAGACCATATTGTTCGCTGCTGGAAGGTTGCTGGAAGATGAAAGCCTGTTTTTCCCTTGACTTTTTTTCGGAAATTGTTAATTAATTAACTCTTACTGGGGGATCGTATAGGGGTAATACGGCGGGTTCTGGCCCCGCTAACCGAGGTTCGAATCCTCGTCCCCCAGCCAACCCCTATCTAAATATATCAAATAGTTACCTGCTTTAATGCCCCCAAAAAAGTGAACACCATTTTTATTCCAGCGGAGAAAACCTTGCTCTCCGAGCAAGG
>JAFDAP010000130.1 GCA_019313765.1 Deltaproteobacteria bacterium
TGTGTCATGGAAAAAAATTATGAAGGCTGCCATCAATGTAAAGAGTTTCCTTGTAAATTAATTGATGATTTTCCTGTTCCTGTTGGTAAAAAAGTAATACTCCGCTCTGTCCCTGCTAGAAAAAAGTTGGGTACTGAAACGTGGGTGGAAGAAGAGGAGAATCGCTACAGATGCCCTCATTGTAGTGACAAGCTCTTTCGCGGTGCCAAACGCTGTGGGAGTTGTAAGGAGTTAGTCGAGATAGATTAACAGGTCGATGAAAACGTAGAAAAGGAATAACATTAAGAAAGCATTACCGAATACGGGGGACAACATGCTTATTTCTAACCTAAAAATGCACCGGGTGAACCGGTGCATTTTGGGGATGGGGTCACGCTAATTAGCTAAAACTAGTAAAGAACAAACGTAAAAACACCCTTATTTAGGCACTATATCGAACTTTTCAGGGTCAAAAAGAGCATTATTCACAATAATCAATGGCGAGAGCGAAAAGACATTATATCCCGGGGCAGATATGGCATACCCCGGTTAAATAGGCCTCGCCCCAATGAAATAGGCTTCGCATTTCACGGGGTGAACATTTCATGGGGTAAATATTTCACTTGGTAAACATTTAACAGGGTAAATAACCCACCGAACTGTAAGTGCCGGCCTTAGGAAGAAAGAGTATCGAAGCAGGAGAATCTTAGCAACTTCGAAAGCGTTCTATTTTTGTAATAGTTCACCTGTTAAAAAGACCTTTTGACAGGATTACTGGATTAACGAGATTCTTTCGTGTACATCCTCAAATAAATCCTGTGTTACAATAATATCCATATTTTACAACAAGTTAGGCAATTTAATTGTTAATTGGCTCTTTTGGTAGGGGCAGGCCTTGGCCAGCCCTTATTGGGACGCCCCTACATAATCATTTTCTTAAGGGGTGTCAAAACAATCCCCTATCAAAGTTTCGCAAAAACAGGATATGTGTTTTGATTTACCTGTCTGAGTGCTACGCACAGGCAGGCAAGATTAAAATAATCCAGTTCATCCCGTTAATCCTGTCTAAAAAAAGATAGCTGAACTCCTACCTATTTTTTATAGTGCCCATTTTGGGATCAAAAAGGGCATAGGACAAATTAGATGGGAATCCAAGAGGAAGGGTGCCGGTCAACTGCTATTCCGTGAATCTGCGAGGATAGTGTTGAGCTTCAGACCAGAGATCCGCCTGAAATGACGCAGATTTCCGGTTACAAGCTCCAAGCCATGGCCTAGAGCTGTGGCGGCAATCTGAAGATCCGCATCTGGAAGGATTGTTCCTGCTTCTTCAAGATGAGTCCGAATTTTGCCAAAGACTTTCGCTATGCCAGTGTCATAAGGCAATACGGTGACAGCCGGGAGAATACGATGTTCTATATTGGTTAGGTGTCGATCTCGGGCTTGGGAGCGGTAGGCGCCTTTGTATAATTCGCCGATTACAACGGCACTGGTGAATTGCTCTTCGCGAGAAACCTTCATGAGCCAATTGATATAGGACATTGCGGGGCGAGGGCGTAAGAGTTCCGAAATTGCATCAGTATCAAAGAGAAAGGCCATCGTCAGTGCTCAATATCCACAATATCACGTTGCCCGTGGCGAGAAGATCCGTCCAAGATAGTAGCCAATTCCTCGGAATTTTTCCAGCCGCCCGCAATGCTCGCAAGTCCGCTTTCCGGCCCTGCTTTTCTCAAACGCTCAAGGTGTTCCAGGTCACCGGGGCGGACGAGCGCGGCAACTGGCTTGCCATGCCTGGTAATAACCACGGGTGAACCAGCTTCCACTTGTCGGATGCATTCTGAGAATGTGGCTTTTGCTTCAGCCACTGATATGTTTTTGTCCATAATCAGCCTCTATTTATGATCATTGTGACCATTATGACCATTATGACCAAAATGTCAAGTTTTAAAATTTCGCTATAGGGGTCTGCTGTTGACTGTTATTTTGTGATATGATAATTGGATTTTATGAGCAGACCATTAAGGATACAGTACCCGGACGCATGGTACCATGTGATGAACAGAGGACGAAGAGGGGAATCTGTTTTCCTGGAGAACCGGGATTACTCCATGTTTGTCGACCTTCTTAAAGAAGTATATGTACACTAAACGAGGAATGTTGCCATTTTTCTTATTAGGCGCCTTAGAGGAGAGAAACTTGAAGAGATTGGGAGACAGTTTGGTATCGCCAAGTACAGCTCTGTTAGCAGTGCCATTGAAAAAATGAAAAGAGACATATCCCGGACCGTAGGCTAAAGGGCCGCGTAAAAAACATAGAAAAGATATTATAAAACAGTCAACAGCGGATTTGACCCTTTTTTTATATTATTGTCCCGTTTTACAAGGATGCCATTCATCCCCGTGCACAGCACGTGGTATTCTGGCGAAAGAATTTCATAAAGTGAAAAGGGGTGCTAAGTTGCACAGCAGGAAACTCAGCTTGATTTTGGGCCATATTTTCTGTTCCTGCATTATTTCAGGTGTCTTGTTACTGACCGGTTGCTTCACTCCCTCCTTATCATCGATACAACAATATAGCATTAGAAGGGCAGCGCTGTTTAATAATATTCGACACCATCTCCGATCTGAAAATATAGCCCTTTCTGAAGACGAGCTTGCGGTGAGCACTCTTCTTGAGCGCATGAAAGCAGATGCCCGGGCAAAACAACTCCCGGGAAAACCATGGGCTGCGCAATATTTTCCGCTCGTGAAACATAAATACGAACAAACGGAGCTTTATGCATTTCTCAAGGCAATGCCAAAAGGTGCGATACTCCATATTCACCCCATTGCAATGGGCGATTGCAGAAGATTGGTTCACAAAATAACAGGACGCCCGGACACATATGTCAATCGCGGTAAAGAACATTATGGATACCTGGCTATATTCGCCAATAACCCAGGTAAGCCCTGGACTAACATCATGGAGGAACGCGGTCAAGCCGTTGACAAAAAAAGCTATGATGAAAATCTTTTGTCTCTTATAACCCTGGATGCGTCTGATAAAAGGCTTCCCGACATTTGGGAGGAATTCGGGAAAATATTTTCGCGTGTCTTTGGTCTTTTTAGGGAAGAAGGTTTTTGGGAGGATTACCTTTTCAGTTCACTGAAATCCTATGTGGAGAATGACAACATACAGCATATGGAACTTCGGAGCCATAAACCTGATCAGAACACATTCAGAATGTATCGACGCATCCTGAAACGTTTGCACAAGGATGGTACGGATATTTCATTGCGCATAATATACAGCGATTCCCGCGAACGCTACCCTGGCGAAACCTATAACCAGTTTCAGAAACGAATTCTTGACAGTTTGTATACGGCAGCGGATCTCATGGAGGCAAATCCCGATCTTCTTGTGGGTGTGGATGTATACGCCGAGGAAGACAAGGGCGCGCCGGCATCATTTATGGCGCCGTTAATGATCCAAGCCCAAGACTACAGCCGCAAAAAATATGGCCGGGATTTACCATTATTCCTCCATGACGGTGAGAGCAACCTGCCGGTCCGCAGGTATCACGACGAGAAGGACTTTGCTCAACCTTTCCCAAGGAAATACAACAACAATGTCATAGATGCGTATCTATTGGACAGTCAGCGCGTAGGCCACGGGATTTCATTATGGAAGATTCCGGAGCTGTCTATCAAATACCGTGACAAAGGAATGGCCCTTGAAATCTGTCCTGTGAGCAATCAGATGCTGGGCTTTGTTCCTGATTTGCGCAACCATCCTGCGGTTTCGCTTATGAACAACGGAGTTAGAATATCTCTAAATCCGGATGATCCAGCCGTGTTTGGATATGAAGGTGTGACATTTGATTACGTGGTTGCCTGTTTGGCGTGGGATTTATCTCTGGCCGATCTGAAATCGCTTGCACTCGATTCTTTGGAAGACTCAGCATTAGGAAAAAATGAAAAGCGCAAAAGCATCGAAAAATGGAAGGATTCATGGCGGGTTTTTATTGCCCGTTTTAAGTAAAAATCCTGGCCCAGAGGACCAGGTTTTCAATGTAAAAATAAATATAGAAAAAGCTTCAGTGGACCCATTGAGGTCACCCATTACACACTTTTTTGGCACCGGTGATGGCCGGCGTTCGAACCTAAGGGCTTGCGCAAAAATAACTTAGCAGAATTGGCGCCCGGATTTGGGTCATATTTGGCTGCTCTGATTGAGTAAAACCAGAGGAATAGTACTACTATTGCGAGGATTTTGCAATTGAGGAGCGGCCAAAGATGGCCTGAAGATGGGACGCAAAAATGTAAAGTCATTTCTGTGTAAGCCCTAAGATAAGGGGAGAGATCAGATGACATACGAGGAGATCATCCAGTTCCACGGGCATGAATGCCCCGGACTAGCCATAGGGTACAAAATGGCCACCGCCGCAATGGAAAGTCTTGAATCCTTAAGGGCTGATGACGAAGAACTGGTAGCAATCGTCGAGAATGACGCGTGCGGTGTTGACGCTTTGCAGTGTGTTACTGGCTGCACGTTCGGTAAGGGGAATTTGCTGTTTCGCGACTACGGGAAGCAGGTCTATACCATCTACTCCCGGTCATCTCGATCGGGTGTCCGTGTTCTTTTTCACGGAAAGGGCGTTCCAGAGGGTTTGCGCGAAAACCGAAGCGCCTTTACCAAATGGGTTCTATCTGCTTCCAACGACAGCATCCTTTCTGTGACCCCAACATTCATTCCCGAACCTGAACCGGCCAAGATCCGCAAGTCAATACCTTGTGCGTTCTGCGGTGAGAACGTCATGGAATCGCGTATCCAGCAACTGCATGAGAAGCCAACCTGCATTCCATGTTATGAGAAGCAACAGAAGTTAGAGCAAGGCTAATGCAGCCGACGCAAAAAGCCGCGCTGCTGATTAGCGTCGTTGGTTGCGGGATAGAAAATGAAAGAATTACGCAGAAAAGACCGTGCCATCACGAAAGAGGAAGCAATAGCCTTATTAAGTAAGGCGGAATATGGAGTACTGTCGACCGTCTCAGAAAATGGAAAACCTTATGGTGTGCCTCTTAACTTTTGTATCATTGACCATTGTATATATTTCCATTGTGCCGTTAAAGGACAGAAAATCGACAATATCAAACAAAATAAATCTGTCTCGTTTTGCACGGTCGGAAATATAAAAATATTGCCTGATGAATTTGGCACAAAATATGAGAGCGTAATTGTTTCAGGAGAGGTTGAAGAAGTGTTTGATGCCAACAAACAGATGGCGTTGGAAGGTTTATTGTACAAATATTCGCCGGATTATATCGACCAAGGATTAAAATATATAGCGTCTTTAAAAGAAATAACCAGGGTATTTAAGATTACTATTAACAAATTATCCGGCAAGGCACGAAAGTAATGACTCCGCCTAATGCTTCAGCGGACCCTTAGACCTGCAACCCGCACTCGGGGCTGATATTTTAAAGGGGCCTAAGTATTCAAATCCCGTCATTCGATCGTCGAGCTACTGCTTGTCAACGTCAGGATCTTGGTTCTTCTTCCCTTGACGCTGATCCAGCTTTTCCTTCGCTTTCTTCTTTCGCTTAAGCTCTTTCTCATACTTTTTAAAGCTATAATTATTGCGTTTAGCCATGATCCTCCTTTTTCCAAGATTTAGGCCTGATGCCGACTCTCAACTATACCCCATAATTTCGCAGGTTAACTTAAATGATTCGATCTCGTAACCATAATGTTAAGAGCACTCCACCCTAAATCGAGACCTTTGCAAAACGTCCACTTTTGCCCAATCTCTGCGTCAGGCTCAAATTTTAATCCTCGAAATACTCAATGTATGGATGCCTGTCCCGCTTGGCATCCTAAGCGGGGTGG
>JAFDAP010000131.1 GCA_019313765.1 Deltaproteobacteria bacterium
GGTCTTAAAGAGGGTCAATCTGGAGCCTAACGTGGTGGACGAAGTCTTCTGGGGCGTTGGAGATACATCACCCTGTAAGGATGTTTATACGCCGGTGGCTGCCAGACAGACGTTGATAAAGGCTGGCCTACCTGCGGAGACGCCTTCTATTGCCTTTGATAAGGCATGTGTGTCCGCCATGTCGGCCGTAAAATTGGGAGCGATGGCAATACGGCTTGGTGAGATTGAGGTAGCCATTGGAGGGGGAGCGACCTCTTTCAGCCAAGAGCCGCTGATTGTTAGGGGCGTTCGCTACGAGGGGTTTCGCATAGGGGATGTGAAGATGGAGGATCCCCTATATATGCTGGGCTACAAGGATTTCAATCCTGTTTCCGTGGATACCGACGATGTGGCCTTCGAGTACGGCATCGGGAGGGAAGAACAGGATGAGTGGGCTGCCAGGAGCCATGAAAACTATGGTGCAGCATGGAATGCGGGCAAGTTTAAGGAAGAAATTATGCCGGTAGCAGTCCAGTTAAAAAGACAGGAACCCTTTGTTATGGAAATCGACGAGCAATACCGGCCTGGTACAACGCTCGAAAAATTGGCGAAGTTAAAGCCGATTTACGGTACAAGGGCCATTACTGCGGGCAATGCTCCCGGCCTGAATGACGGGGCAACAGCCGTACTTTTTATGAGCAGAAAAAAGGCAAAGGAATTTGGCCTTGAGCCTCTGGCGACCATTGTGAGCATGAGTTCCGTCGCCATACATCCCAACCGCATGCCCGAGGGTCCCGCTTATGCCATGAAAAAGGTGTTGGATACGGCACAATTGACGGTAGAGGACATTGATGTGATGGAAATCAATGAGGCATTTGCGGCCGTGCCGCTGGTTAGCATCGCTTTGCTGGTAGATAAGGACAAGGGCAAGGCGAAGTCCGTTCAAGAAAAGACGAACATCAACGGAAGCGCCATCGCGATTGGCCATCCCAACACCGCCAGCGGAGCACGAATCATCATGAATCTCATGTACGAATTAAGACGCCGGGGTGGCGGCATAGCTATGGGCAGCATATGCGGTGGCCTGGCACAGGCCGATGCGGTGATCTTGAAGGTGTAAGGTGGATAGCCGTCAGGCTAAACTAATTCCCACTTGAGATATGACAAATTCGAGGACTAAATTCCAAATAACAAGCACCAAATTTCAAACAATATCCAAATCTCAAATACCAATGACCAAAATAACGCAGCGTCATAATAGCGTATCTTCTCAATAATTTGGGGTAAGCGCCTTGGTAGACCACATTACTGGATTCCCAAAAAAATTATGTCTGATAAGGAGCGTTTTGATATTGTAATTTGGAATTTGTTTGTTATTTGTTTATTGGGATTTGAGATTTGCCGTCAGGAGAGACCAAAATGTTGGCAGAATCATGTTAGCCTGACGGCTATGCCCCGAGAAGTTGTACCAGAAAAGCTATAACTCTTGAAACTTGAGGGAGAGAAATGGCAAAAACCCTAATTGATACAAGGGATGTCCGATTTGTCCTTTTTGAGCAGCTCGAGATTGATAAATGCCTCTCACCCGAACTCAGAGAAGAATATGATTCGGAAACACTTGAAATGGTAGTAAATGAGGCCGAAAAGCTGGCAGTTAATGTCATTGCTCCAACCAACAAAGATGGAGATAAGATAGGGTGCCGGTTTAAAGAAGGGAAAGTGTCCGTACCACCTTCCTTCCAAAAGGCCTATGATCTGGTTTGTGAGGGGGGCTGGAATGTTATTTCGGACCCAATGGAGTCCGGAGGCCAGGGACTGCCCAAGGCCGTAGAAATCTGTTGTCGTGAATACTTCGAAGCCGCGAATGTAGCTCTCAGCAACTACATGAACCTGACACATGGTGCCGGCAAGCTAATAGAGATATTTGGAACATCGGAACAGAAAGAGAACTACTTAGAAAAACTGTACACAGGGGAGTGGTGTGGCACCATGTGCATTACCGAGCCGGACGCCGGATCCGATGTTGGGGCCATAAAGACATCGGCAGAAAGAAATCCCGACGGCACATACTCCATAAAAGGCACCAAGATCTTTATCACAGGCGGCGACCATAACCTGGTGGAAAACATCATCCACATGGTTCTGGCAAGAATCGAAGGGGACCCCCCCGGGACCAGAGGCTTATCCCTGTTTCTGGTTCCTAAATTGAGGGTCTCTGATGGAAACATTGGGGAGCCGAACGACGTTATGTGTACCGGTATTGAAGAAAAGATGGGTATCCATGGATCGCCCACCTGCAGCTTAAACTTCGGAGACGAGGATAACTGTATCGGGTATCTTGTCGGCAAGGAACAACAGGGCATCATGGTGATGTTTCACATGATGAATGAGGCGAGACAGATGGTGGGCTCGCAGGGCCTGGGTGTGGGTAGTGCAGCCTATCTCGAGGCCCTTTCATACGCCGTTGAACGTATCCAGGGCGTTCATTTTTCCCAAACACGCAACCCTGACGCCCCGAAAGTCCCCATCATAGAGCATCCCGACATCCGGTTTAGCCTCATGAAAATGAAGGCATTAGTCGAAGGGTGCCGGGGGCTTGTGTATTATCACGCCCACTGCATGGACCGTGCGGAGATTGCATCAACAGATGAGGAGAAGGGCAGATGGCAGGGTATGGTAGATCTTCTGACGCCAGTCTGCAAGGCTTATTCCACAGATCGGAGCATTGAGATTTGTTCTGCTGCCATCCAGGTGCTTGGAGGATATGGGTATTCGAGTGAATTCCCCGTGGAGCAATACCTGCGGGATGTGAGAATAACGCCTATCTACGAAGGGACTAACGGCATTCAGGGGATAGATCTGTTAACAAGAAAAGTTGTGATGAAAAAAGGGAGTGTCTTTCAAACGTTCCTATCTGAGCTGGATAAGGTTATAGCTAAGGCAGGAAAGCTGGAGAGCCTTTCCGAATATGCCTCAATAATGGAAAAATACAAGGTGATTTTGGAAGAAGGGAGAGACTATCTGACAAAGGAAATGAAAGAGGATTCGGGAATCGCCATGTCAAAGGCCACGAGATTCCTGGAATTCTTTGGAGATATTACCCTTGGCTGGCTCTGGCTTTGGCAGGTGGTCCTTGCAGAGCAAAAGGTTCAGGCAATCCTGGAGCAAAAAGGGAAGACTATGGAAGAGCTTGATACGGCAAATCCTGGTGATAAGGAACTCGCCTACTATACAGGGAAGATTGAGACCGGGAAATTTTATTTGGAACGGATCATGCCTGGGGTAATTGGTAAGCTGGAAGAGATCAAGTCAGAAGGTGAGGATTTTCTTCAGATGGCCGTGGATTGTTTTTGATCTGGACCAACCTGTTGAAGGAAAGATAAAACAAATTCGCTTTTCGATTAAATTTATAAATTGCAGACAAACCGGCTTGGAGGTGACAAAATGAGCGACCAGGATACAATTGGTAATTTCAGAAAGGCAAAGGAGGCGTGGGAGAAGGCCAGGGCGAAATATGCCAAAAAAATAAAGCCCCATCCGAACATTTCAGGGATTCCCATAAAGACCGTTTACACGCAGGAAGATATTGAAGGTTTGGACCTGAATACCATGCCCGGCGTTTACCCGTTTACAAGAGGGCTTTATGCGGACGGATATGCCTTGACTCCCTGGATGCAGCAAATGGTTTTTGGGTATGGGTGTGTTGATGATACAAGAAAAAAGATGGAATCTCTGGTGGAACAGGGCATGGAGGGATATTTTGGGCATAAGGTCTTCAATGTGGTCTATGATATCCCCACCATGTATGGAATCGATGCAGACCACCCCGAGGCGGAAGGAAACGTGGGGCAATGTGGGGTTCACCTGTGCACCCCGGACGATTATGATGAACTGATCAGAGACTGGGAGCTGGAGACCACCAACTTCTCTTTGATCACCGGGGATAACTGTCTGCCGGGTCTGGCTCAAATTGTGGCTGCTGCAGAAAGACGTGGGAAAAGCATGGATTCTTTAAGGGGGAATTCCATGAATTGGTACCCCCGTATCGCAGTTCAGGACATCCCATCCTGGGAGCCGAAACATGGGTATGCCTTGATGGCAGACCTCATCAAATACTGCACCAGGAATATGCCTGCGTGGAATACGACAAACATTTTTATGTATGGAATCTCAGAGGCTGGAGCCACGCCGGTGCAAGAATTGGCTTATGGTTTGGCATGGGGGAAATCGGTCATTGATGCGGGAAAGGGTATAGGTATTGACCCGGATCGTTTTGTGGGACGGTTGGGATTCCAGATCGGCATCCAGATGAATTTTTTCGAGGAGATTGCGAAGTTGCGCGCCCATCGAAAAATGTGGGCAAAGATCACCAAAGATGCCGGCTGCACGAAGCCTCGATGTTTCCACGCCAGAGTACATATACACACCAGCGGCAATGTGCTTGTGGCACAACAACCGCTCAATAACACCGCGCGCATCACCATGCAGATTATGGCGGCCGTCCTGGGGGGTGTTCAGTCCATACATTCTTGCTCCTATGACGAGACCATCGGCATTCCAACGGAGCTTTCACATAGGACGGCCCTAAGGTCACAGCAGATTATGATGTGGGAGAGCGGGATGCGAGATGTGACGGATCCTCTGGCGGGGTCCTACTTCGTGGAGTGGTTGACCGACCAAATTGAAAAAGAGGCGTGGAAGGTCTTTAATGAAGTGGAAGAACGTGGCGGTTATATGAAAGGCCTTGAAGACGGTTGGATCAAGCGCGAAATCGATAACAGCGCCTATGACAGAAAGGCGAAGATCACGAGTGGCAAACTGCCCGTAGTGGGTGTAAACAAGTACGTGAGCGACGAAAAGGAAGAGCACCAGCCATTCAGAATTGATTATGCAATAGAACGTAAGGCTATCGAACGTTTAAGGGCATTCAAGAAAAAACGTAGTCAGCAAGATGTGGATAAAGCGCTGGCGGATTTGAAGAATGCCTGTGTAGAGCTTAAAGAGAATAGAGGAGAATTAATGCCGCATCTGATTGAAGGTGCGAGGAAGGGTATTACCAATGGTGAAATGATGGACGTTATGCGTGATGCCTTTGGATGGATAGTAACAGAATAGGAATCCCTTGACAGACAAGGCAGGCTATTACAAATGAGATCAGAGTCGTTAAGTTTTGAACATTGTTAAAATTGGGGGGGAATGACTATGCCTGATCAAAACATTAGAGTGCTGCTGGCCAAGAAAAAGATTGACGTTCATGGCCGTGGCAGCAAATTGATCGCCAGGGAATTGAGAGATGCCGGGATGGAGGTCATATACTTTCGTTTCGGAACTGTTGATGACATTGTCAATGCGGCGATTCAGGAGGACGTGGATGTTATAGGTATTAGTATAATGACCAGCGGTCATTTAAGAATTACGGAAAAGTTGATCCCTGCGCTGAAGCAAAATGGCATGACAGATGTGCTGGTGATAATGGGGGGTACCATCCCGGAGGTTGATTTTGATGACCTGAGGAAAATGGGTGTCCATGAGGTTTTTGCTCCTGGCTTGCCAGGCGAAACGGTTGCCGAATACATCAAATCCCATGTAGGCAAGGCCAAATTAAACTAAAACTTTTAGTAACTGCTCAGGTTCAACGTTCAGAGGTTCAGGGTTCAAGGTTAGATTCATGAAAGACAGGTTCGATTCTATACCAAATGCATAGTTCATCCAGTTCTTACAGAACACCAGGTGCTATTGCACACAAATCCGGAGCGAATTCTTTGTGATTAACCTTGAACTGTGAACCGTGAACCTGACAACCTGAGTTATAACTTTTATAAAACCGGTCCTGTACCCGGTCATTTAATAAGGAGAAAGAAACC
>JAFDAP010000132.1 GCA_019313765.1 Deltaproteobacteria bacterium
CGGACCCCTTCCGGCAGGCCCGTCTTGAGTTCCTCCAGTCTATTCTTGACGTTCCGGATCACCTTAAGAGCGTTCTCGCCGAAACGCATCACGACAATGCCCCCTACGACTTCTCCCGTGCCGTTGTAGTCGGCAAGGCCGCGCCTAAGCTCCGGGCCAATCTTGATGGTGGCTACGTTACGGAGCAAAATGGGAGTCCCGTGTTGATTTACTCCCAGAGGAATGTTTTGGAGATCCTCTATGCCTCTGATGTATCCCAGGCCCCGGACCATAAACTCGGTTTCGCCCATCTCAACCAGCCTGCCACCCACGTCATTGTTGCTGCGTTGAATGGCCATCCTGATCTTTTGAAGTGGAATATTAAAGGCAATTAACTTGTTGGGGTCCACAATCACCTGGTACTGCTTAACATAACCACCAATGGAGGCCACCTCTGCAACCCCGGGGACACTTGCGAGTTCAAAACGCAAAAACCAGTCCTGGATAGAGCGCAGTTGCGCCAGGTCGTGCCGGTCGCTTTCCAGTATGTACTCGTAAACCCAACCCACACCGGTGGCATCCGGCCCTAATGTGGGGTTACTCCTTCAGGCAGCCGGCCGGAAACATAATTGAGAGACTCCAGCACCCGGCTCCTGGCCCAATACATATCGGTGCCGTCTTCAAAAATGATGTAAACGAAAGAGTACCCGAAAAATGAGTAGCCCCGCACCACCTTGGCAAAAGGTACAGACAGCATAGCCGTTGTAAGGGGGTAGGTTACCTGGTCCTCCACCACCTGGGGTGCCTGACCGGGGTATTCTGTAAGAATGATGACCTGGACATCGGAGAGGTCCGGAATAGCATCCAGGGGGATCTTCAACATGGCATAGAGGCCGCCCAGAATGATAAACACGGTCCCAAGGATCACCAGGAACTTGTTCTTGATGGAAAGCTCGATGATTTTTTCGATCATTTCGGACTCCCGCAAACCTTTATTTTTGGTGCTGATGTGCCCCCGGCGTTTTCGGGGGGTGTTTCACTTCAGCCCCCTCCATCTGCATCTCCCTGGAAGGCTCTTTTTTGGTCTCAGGTCCCCGATCAGAGATCTTCAGCATCTTCTGAATCGCCTCTCTC
This sequence comes from Deltaproteobacteria bacterium, assembly GCA_019313765.1. GTDB lineage: Bacteria > Desulfobacterota > DSM-4660 > Desulfatiglandales > Desulfatiglandaceae > JAIOSR01. The sequence continues at coordinate 1,114 of JAFDAP010000132.1, forward strand.
AAACGGCTTTCTGAATCCAGCATGAACTGTGCAGAAATCACAATCTCTTCCCCTTCATGGAGACCTTTCAACACCTGGAATTCATTCTCGTTGCCCTCAACGCCGATTTTCACCTCACGAGGCTGGAATTTTCCTTTACCAAGATAGATGAACACCACCTTCCGGACGCCACTATCAATCACTGCCTCCTGGGGGATAACCAGACTGCTTTTGGCAATGACTGATTTCAAATAGACATTGGCGTACATGCCAGGTTTGAGCTTGTAACCAGGATTTTTGAATTCCAGTCGCAATTTGGCCGTCCGGGTCTTTTGCTCAAGAAATGGGTACACATAAAGCACCTTGCCCATAAAGCGCTTACCGGGTATGTATGAGAGATCCATATGGGCAGACATACCCCGGCGAATCCAGGGCAGTTCATATTCGTAAATGTCCACATCTACCCATATGATGGAAAGGTCAGCGATCACGAACTGGTGCTCTCCCAACTTAACATAATGCCCCTCGAAGGCATCCTTTTCGATGACAACGCCTGAAGCAGGCGAGTAAATCGTCAGCGTTTTTTGGACCTTACCAGTGCTTTCAATCTGCTTGATCTGCTCATCGGTCAGGTCCCAGTAACGGAGGCGAGTGCGGGAAGCCTCTATAAGGCGTTTGGCCCCTTCACGGATACTGGGATAGGAACTACCACAAAGGCTGCTACACTGCTGCACTGCCAAGAGGTATTCCTCCTGAGCCGTAACCAATTCCGGGCTGTAAATGTCAAAAAGAGGCTGCCCCTTTTTGACCTTATCACCCACAAAATCTACATAGAGTTTTTCAATCCATCCGTTGAACTTGGTGTTTACCGTATACATCTTCCTCTCATCATATGTGATGGTACCGTATGCCCGGATGGTTTTAACAAGCCGTTTACGCTCCACTCGAGCCAGACGCACGCCCATATTTTGCATGGTCACCGGGTCGATTCGAATCACGGACGCAGATTCCTTTTCTTCCCCCTCCTTCTCGTAAACAGGGACCAGGTCCATGCCCATAGGTGATTTCCCTGGTTCATTACGGACGTACGCTGGATCCATGGGCGCCACCCAGTATTTGATCTTCTTGCCGGTATCAGGATGGATCATTCCTGCTTTGAGACCTTTCTCTGCCGCTGCGGCCTCTTTTCCTCTGAAGCCTGACATGTATGACCTTCCCGGCCCATGGTCCGGGAAGGGGCCCCAACCTGTCCATAAACCGATCAATAGGCACATAACTGCTATCATTGATAATAGTTTCATAGGGCCTCCTTTATTATAAAGTTCATCACTCAGGGACCAGTGGGCCGCCTAAGATTTCCTCTAATTCGGCCCTCTTCTGATAAACATTGAACAGATACCGCATGCTCTTCAGCTCAAAGCGAAGCAGGCGCATCTGAGCGTTGATCATGGTGTTGAACTCTACCTTATTCACCACGTAGGCAGAGAGTGAAGAGCGGGCCCACTGCTCAGCCTGGATCATTAAGGCATCAGAGAACAACCGGTAGTTTTCTTGAGTGTCATGGATATCAGTAGCCAGCGCGTCTATTCGGTACGGCAGGCTCTTCGTAAAGCTCTCATAAGACTTTGTGGCCGCTTTATAGTTTTTCCGATTAGCTTCTAATTTCTTATCCTGGCGATTCCTCTGCCAGAGAGGAATGTTGACCACCACAGATGCTGTAATTAAATCTGGCAGGTCCCGACCCATAAAATCTTCTTCCCGCTGACCGTAGGCCACCTTAAAGTCCATATCCGGCCAGTAGTCCTTCTTGGCCAGATCTATCTCCACAGCAACACGATCCACATCGAACTGTCTGACTCTCAGCCATGGGTTTTTCCTTAAGCTAATGGCTTTAAGTGTCTCCACATCAAGTCTTATTTTCGGGTCGCTCAAATTTTTGGGTGGTGCTATCCGGATGAAACTTTCCCTGTTTAGCAACTCATTGATCCTGTCTTCAAGGATACGGCGCTTCTTCTGAAGCATAATCTTTTCATCCAAAAACTTGCTCAGTTCCACCTGTGCCTGGAGGACATCATGCTGGAGGCCACTCCCCGAGGCGTATCTGGTTTCGGCCACCTTGATAATCTGGCTCACCATTTCGGTTAAACGCCTATTGATCTCCAAGCTTGTTGCAATGAATCCCAGTTCATAATAGTTAGTGGCGATTTTCCTGGCTAACTCCAGGTGCCTGGCTTCGAGGATTGCTTGCTGGCGGCCGGCAATCAGCGCTTGTCTCTGTTCCTTGAGACTCAACTTCCCGAACCAGGGGACCTTTTGTGCAACGAATATCTGCTTCTGGGTCATTGCCTCTTGATCAAAACTAAAGGTGTCGGTGGGAAGATTAATAACGCCGATTCCTAACCTGGGATCATCCAGCGATCCGGCAAAGGAAATCTCTTCCTTTAGGCTTTCCACCTTGGCTTCCAGGCTTTGGAGTTCTTTGTTATTGGTAAGCCCCTCTTCTATGAGTTGACTTAGGGCTGGATTCACCCATAAATGACTGGCAGCCTCTAAAGGTCTTCCAGTAATTCCTGCCAATCCTAAAGCTACGATCATAAATATCACCAGCTTTGTAACAGAATGTCCCATTTTCTTTAGGCCTCCTTTTCTTGAGCTTATTTGTAGGCTTTGAGAAAAAACTGTTAGCCATAAATCTTTTCATATCGTCTTTCTTTTCCTACTTCCCTTCTTTTGGAATGCTTAGAGATGTCCGAAAACCTACTTCCTCGAAGGCTTCCCAGGGTTGACGAGCGATGGCTCCTGGCAGAATTACGTATTGTGCATCCTTTTTTGGAGAAGGCCCCATTCCTAAACTTAGGCCCCACTCACTCACGTTCCCTCCAAGTCCTCTAATACCATATACATTAGGCTTGAAATGAACCACAGGGAGAGGAAGTTTCAATGGGACCTCCCTATAAGATGGTGGATACGTTTGACCGTGCATCATTTCCATGTGCGTCACGGTTCCTGAGGGTTCGGGTGAGAGTCCAGACGGTCTCGCTGGCATCTTATCTTCACCCCCCATTGCACGGAGCCACTCCACTTCATTGGGAAGCCGTTTCCCATAAAAATGCGCATATGCGACAGCCCCGTATGGGGTTACGCGAACCACTGGATGAGAGTGGTAGCCTGGATCTTTAATGAAAAACCTCCCGTCCCTGTAAATAATGGGTTCGTAACCCGCTATTACTTCACCCAGCAGCATCCATACATGACCATTTCCATTGACCACGCCTCCTTTCACGGAGATCTTAGGGAGTGCCTTATTTAAGAACTCCACATACTGATGATTGGTCACCTCAGTCTCATCCATGTAAAAAGAATCAACTTTTACCGATTTCCCAGCTCGTGGTCCAAATTTATCCGGCAGGATTGCTTCACCCTCGGGAATCAAGTGTAATTTTACGCCGTCTTTTGAGATCAAGGTCGACTCGGGAGAGGCGGCAGGTGGCAAAATGGCGCTTGAAGTAATAGTGAGTTCGGGTTGCCCGGTCTCAAGGACAGTATTTGGCGTTCCTTTCGTTTGGAGATTCGATTTTCCAGGCTCACCTAAAAGATGCCACAATGTCATAAGCATTAATGAAATGATGGTAACAGCGATACCGCTCCAGATCCATTTTGGATGGTAAAGGAATGCAATATGCCTGGTGCGTGTGGATACCTCAGATGCCCTTTTTGATTTTACAGCGCCGATAGCTTCAAGAATTGCATCTCGGAATTTCTCCACTGATTCCAGTCTTTCGTTTCTGTCCTCGACGGTTGCATCTTGAATAATCTGGTCCAGTTTCTTAAAGAACGGATTTTCAGGATGTGGAAGGCTTGCTTGTTTGAACGGGATCGTTTTGGAAGTTATCTTCCCGTCAATGGCTTCAAAAAGGATCTTTCCCAATGAATAGATATCAGACCGTTGATCTGTCCGTCTGAGGTCCATAAAATGCTCTGGAGACATATATGCCGGCGTCCCCTTTACATCGATGGACTTGGTCACAGGTCTCATCCGGGAGGAACGTGCCAGTCCGAAGTCGGCAATCTTTGGTGTCTTTCCGTCCATTAGAACATTTCCGGGCTTGAGGTCCCTGTGGATGATGTTTGCCTCATGAAGGATATGACTGCCTTCGAGCACCGGCAAAAAGTAATTCAGCAACCAGTCCACAGTAAGATCCTTTTGTGGATAGAATCCGTCCTCTGACATGGTTGACCATAGGGTGCCGCCCGATACATACTCCATGGCAATATATTCCATAGATAGATCTTCTTCGTTCTTTTTGATAGAGAACGAACCATAATCATAGATCTGCAAAACGTTTGAGTGGCGCACCTGGGCCATGGCCTGGACCTCGTTTCGGAATCGTTGAAGACCGATTTCCATCTCCTCTTCGTTGTCTTCTACGGATTCCAGCCATTCCCTTGAGATAATTTTAATGGCAACATCACGTTTCAGGTTAAGCTGGTGAGCGCGATAGACTTCACCCATTCCACCCTTGGCGATAAATTCAAGGATCACCCACTTATTATTTATAACTGTTCCTATTTGAAGCGTATTTTCAGAGTTATTACTCATTGTCTGAAGCCTCTAAATCAGACTTATGCCTGTATTACAATCACGGTTACATTATCCTTCCCACCCTGTTTTAGGGCCGCTTCAACCAGTTGGTCACAAACTCCACACCGAATGGGATAGTCTCTGAGGA
>JAFDAP010000133.1 GCA_019313765.1 Deltaproteobacteria bacterium
ATCGGGGCTGGGGTGATGGGGGCCACCATTGCCGCCCAGTTGGCCAATGTGGGTATCGAGACAATCCTTCTTGATATCGTCCCCCCGAAATTAACGGAAGATGACAAGAAGAAGGGGCTGACCGAGGAGAGCGAGGCCTTCAGGAATAAACTGGGACAGAATGGTGTGAACATAGCGCTAAAGTCAAAACCGGCATCCTTTTATGTACCCGAAAACGCCAAGCTCATTACCACCGGCAACTTAGAAGACAATTTAGACTGGTTAGGCGAAGTTGACCTGATCATCGAAGTGGTAGTGGAACTTTTGAAGATCAAAAAGATCGTTTTTGAAAAGATCGAAACGGTTTTGAAGGCCGGAACCATTGTTACCTCGAATACATCCGGCATAACTGCCAGGGACCTGTGTGAAGGCAGGTCGGAAAATTTCAGAAAACACTTTGCCATTACCCATTTTTTCAATCCCCCCAGATATATGAAACTCTTAGAGATCGTGCCGGGACCAGACACTCTTCCGGAAGTGGTCGAAATCTTAGCCGATACATGTGAAAAGATAGTTGGGAAGGGGATCGTGTATGCCAAGGATACACCGAACTTTGTGGCCAACCGGATCGGGGTCTACAGTATGCTGCACGGCATCAAGACCATGGAGGATTTAGGACTGACGGTCGAGGCCGTGGACAAGCTGACAGGGCCTGTCATCGGCCATCCCAAGAGCGCCTCATTCAGGACAGCCGACCTTGTTGGTCTGGACACCCTGATTCATGTGGCCGATAACGTGTATGAAGGCGCACCTGATGATGAAAAAAGGGAGATGTTTACGGCCCCTGATTTCATCAAACAGATGATCGAGAAAAATCTATTGGGCGAAAAGACCAAACAGGGGTTTTACAAAAAGACCAAGGACAGTGAAGGCAAAAAGGTGATCCTTTCCTTAGATTACAAGACCCTGGAACATACCCCACAGGAAAAGGTAAAGTTTGCCTCATTGGAGGCGGCCAAGAACGCGTCAGGCAGCGGTGAAAAAATCAAGACACTCTATTATGCCGATGACTTAGCCGGACAATTTACCTTCCGTACCCTGACCGAGACCCTTATCTATTCAGCCAACCGGATCCCGGAAATCGCAGATGATATTGTGAACGTGGATAATGCCATGAAATGGGGCTTTGCCTGGAAAATGGGCCCCTTTGAGGCCTGGGATGCGATCGGGCTGAGTAAATCAGTGGCCAAGATGAAAGATGCGGGTTACGAGGTCCCTGCATCTGTCCAGGAGATGTTAGATAGCGGAAAGGAATCCTTTTATAAGAAAGAGGCCGGCACCCTCTATTATTATGACGTTGCTTCCAAAAATTACAAGGAAGTTCCGATCAAACCGGGGATAATTCTTTTGCCCTCCATTAAGGACAGGGAAAAGAAGGTTGCAGAAAATACCGGGGCCACTCTCATAGACATTGGTGATGGAGTTGCCTGCCTGGAGTTCCATGCAAAGATGAATTCCATTGGTGAAGACATCATTCGCATGACCACCCAAACAGCCGATATCGTTGGTAAAGATTTCGAAGGACTGGTGATTGCCAATCATGCGGACAATTTCTCTGTTGGAGCAAACCTGGCTATGGTTCTGTTTACCGCCCAGGAAGAGGAGTGGGATGACCTGGACTGGTCAATAAAAGCCTTGCAGGACTCACTGATGAAATTGAAGTATTTGGAAAAGCCTGTGGTAGCGGCCCCTGCGGGCATGGCCTTAGGCGGTGGGTGTGAATTTTGCTTGGCCTCGGATCGCGTGCGATATGCGGCCGAGACTTACATGGGCCTTGTTGAAGCAGGTGTTGGGGTTATCCCGGCAGGCGGAGGAACCAAGGAACTTCTTTTACGCAATACGGATCACCTTTTTGAGGTTCAAAAGGGAGGTCTTTACCCGAAACAGATCGAGTTCATGCCGTTTGTGGCAAGGGCCTTTGAGACTATTGCCATGGCAAAGGTTGCAACTTCCGGACCGGAGGCGGTCAAGATGGGTTATCTGAAAGACACGGACAAGATGACGGTCAATAGAGACTACCTGATACAGGACGCCAAAAACACGGTTCTGGCCATGAATATGGAGGGCTACACACCATCGAGACCCAGAGATGATATTCGCGTGGCTGGTGAAAACACCTTTGCCATGATCAAGCTCGCCCTGTGGACCATGCATGAGCATGGCTATATCACCGATCATGATGTAACAGTTTCCACCAAGGTAGGATATGTCCTCTGCGGCGGAAATGTCCTCGAAAATACCGTTGTGAGCGAGCAATATCTTTTGGACCTGGAGAGGGAGGCATTTTTGAGCCTGTGCGGCGATCCCAATACCCAGGCCAGGATGCAACATATGTTGACAACAGGGAAACCGTTGAGAAATTAATAAATAAAATTTTCATAACTACACAGGTTAAAGGTTCAGGGGTTCACGGTGAACCTGACAACCTGAGCAAAGGAGGGAGATATTATGAAAGAAGCCGTGATTGTTGCTGCTTGTAGAACGGCAGTGGGGAAGGCCCCTCGCGGAATACTGAAGGATACACGGCCCGAACACATGGGATGTGCAGTGTTGGGTGATCTCATAAAAAGGGCAGGGGACCTGGATCCCATGCTCATTGACGACGTCATAATTGGATGTACTTTCCCGGAGGGCGTACAGGGACTAAACCTGGGCCGGGTCCTGGTCATGTCCATGGGATGGCCGGACCGGATCCCCGGGATGACCGTTAATCGGTTCTGCTCCTCGGGCCTCCAGGCCATTGCCATCGGGGCCGAAAAAATCATGTGCGGTTTCGCCGATGTTGTGATTTCAGGCGGCGTGGAGAGCATGAGCCAGATCCCCATGGGAGGGAGCATGATGTATCCCAACCCCGCGTTAGTAGAGATGAGACCCGGCGCATTTACCGGCATGGGGTTAACCGCTGAAAACGTGGCTGAAAAATTCAACATCAGCCGGGATGAACAGGATGAATTCGGGGCCAAGAGCCAGCAGAAGGCAGAGGCCGCCATCAAGGCAGGCCGCTTTAAGAGCCAGATCGTTCCCTTGACGGTAAAGAGACAGAAGCAATTGCCGAACGGCCATTTCGAATCTGAAGAATTTATTTTTGATACGGACGAGGGCATGCGCCCCGGAACGAAAAAGGAAGGTATTTCCAAGATCCGGCCGGCATTTAAATCTAATGGAACAGTGACTGCCGGAAATTCCTCACAGACAAGCGATGCCGCGGCAGGGGTGGTCCTCATGTCCAAGGAAAAAGCAAAGGAGTTGGGGCTCAAACCCATGGCCACGTTCCGGTACCATGCTGTTGAGGGGTGTGAGCCGGAATACATGGGTGTGGGACCACGGGTGGCCATTCCCAAGGTAATGAAGATCTCCGGCATGAGCCTTGACCAGATAGAACTGATCGAGCTGAACGAGGCATTCGCGGCCCAGGCCATTTACTGTATTAAAGAGTTGGGAATTAATGAAGAAATCACAAACGTTAACGGCGGCGCCGTTGCTTTGGGCCACCCTTTAGGCTGTACGGGCGCCAAGCTGACCACCCAGTTGATCTATGAGATGCAGGAAAGAAAACTCAGGTGGGGGCTGGTCTCCATGTGTATAGGTTTTGGCATGGGCGCTGCGGGGATCTTTGAGATTGAGGATTATTGAAATAATTGAAAATTGATGATTGAAGATTGGTAGTCCACCCGCTTGAGTTGGAAAAACCATGAATCGAAAATCAATAAACTGAAAAAGGAGCGTTAAAATGGCTGATAAAAGGATTTTTGCAGGGGGTGAATTTTTGGTCACGGATGTGGCTCCCGAGGATGTGTTTACTCCCGAGGATTTTACGGATGAACACAAGATGATCTATGAAACCGGCAGTGATTTTATAGAAAAGGAAATCGCCCCCGTTGTTGATCAGCTTGAAGAAAAAGATCACGATCTGGTCCTTGAACTTTTGGGAAAGGCGGGCGAGCTTGGTCTTTTGGGCACCGATGTTCAGGAGGAGCACGGCGGGTTGGGCTTAGACAAGGTCAGCACTACAATCGTGGCAGAGGTCTTTGGAACCTCAGGCTCCTTCAGCGTGGTATATTCAGCCCATACAGGTATAGGGACACTTCCGATTGTCTATTTCGGGAATGAGGAACAGAAGGCAAAATACCTGCCCAAACTGGCCTCCGGAGAATGGTGCGGCGCTTATTGCCTGACCGAAGCAGGGGCCGGGTCGGATGCGTTGAATGCCAGGACAAAGGCGGTCCTTTCCGATGACGGTAAATACTATATCCTGAACGGCGAGAAGATGTTTATCACCAATGCCGGATGGGCCAGCAGTTTTATTGTGTATGCCAAGGTGGATGGCGAAGAATTTACCGGTTTTATCGTGGAGAAAGATTTCCCGGGTGTATCCACGGGCAAGGAAGAGAAAAAGATGGGGGTGCACGGCTCCTCCACACGACCGGTCATTTTAGAGGATGCAAAGATACCTGTTGAAAATGTCCTCTTTGAGATCGGGAAGGGCCATAAGATCGCCTTTAACATCTTGAACATAGGCCGCTGGAAACTTGGTGCAAGCTGTGTGGGCGGATGCAAGGGATGTGTGAAAGAGGCCGTGAAATATGCGAATGGCCGGATACAATTCAAGGTACCAATCAGCTCCTTCGGCATGATCAAGACCAAATTGGCCGATATGGCAGTGCGCACATATATGAGCGACAGCATGATGTATCGCCTCGCAGGGATGTTTGACGATAAGCTGGCCCTTTTAGACGATGCAGCCAAGAAGAGCGGCGCAGAGAATGCAAAGGCCATCGAGGAATATGCTGCTGAATGCTCCATCACCAAGGTCTATGGTTCGGAGACGCTTAACTTTTGCGTGGATGAATATGTGCAGATCTTGGGCGGGTACGGGTTCTGTGCGGAATACCCTGCCGAGCGGTACTACAGGGATTCCAGGATCAACCGCATCTGGGAGGGCACAAACGAGATCAACAGGATGCTTGTGCCCGGAACCATGCTGAAGAGGGCCATGCAGGGGCGATTGAACCTCTTGCAGGCGGCCCAGGCAGTTGCCGGTGATCTCATGACTTACTCACCCCTCTCGGTGGAATTGCCGGACACGCCCTTGGCGCTCCAGGAGCACCTTGTCAAGATGAGCAAGAAATTAGCACTCATGGTTGCGGGAGTGAGTGCCCAGAAATTCGGGGCCAAATTAGACAGGGAACAGGAGATTTTGGCAAAAATCGCTGATATCGTGATCGAGATCTTTGCCATTGAGAGCGGTCTTTTAAGGACATTGAAAATAATTTCCAAAGACGGGGAAGATAAGGCAAGATATCAGATCGCTGCGGTCAAGGTCTATGTGGATGAGCTGATTCCAAGGATCGAAAGCTGGGCCAAGCAGATACTGAGCTATGTGGAAGAGGGGGATATGCTCAGGACCCAGTTGGCCGGCGTAAAGAAATTAGCCAGGTACCAGCCCATTGACGCTGTGACCTTGAAACGGGATATTGCGGATCGGATTATTGACTTGGAGGCCTACCCCTTCTAATTTGTAATTTATTCATGTATGATGATAAGAGGGTTTGCTTGTGCGGGCCCTCTTTTTTATTTAGGGTCCTGTTTTCATTTACAGATGTTCACTAATTCGAGATTACTATTTCCCTATTCTGAATACCAAAATTAGGACTTTCAATGGCTAACGACATTAAACAACTGAGAAACATCGGAATAAGCGCCCACATCGATTCGGGCAAGACCACCCTGACCGAAAGGATCCTTTATTATACAAACCGGATCTTT
>JAFDAP010000134.1 GCA_019313765.1 Deltaproteobacteria bacterium
GGCCTATGCAATGAGTGACGTGGCTGCAATCTATCCCATCACACCCTCCAGCAATATGGGTGAATACGCAGATGAATGGGCCGCGCACGGTCGAAAAAACATCTTTGGCCAGGTCCTGAAGGTTATGGAAATGCAATCCGAGGCCGGCGCTGCCGGGGCTATTCACGGGGCACTCTCTGCCGGGGCACTGTCCACCACCTTTACCGCCTCCCAGGGGCTTTTATTGATGATCCCCAACATGTACAAGATATCCGGGGAATTGATGCCGGTGGTCTTTCATGTCTCTGCCCGGGCAATTGCCACCCATGCCCTTTCCATCTTCGGAGACCATTCGGACATTAACGCGGTCCGCCAGACAGGCTTTTCCCTTTTGGCATCTGCGTCTGTCCAGGAGGTCATGGACCTGGCCCTCGTCGCCCATTTAGCCAGTATTAGGGCCAGCCTGCCCTTTGTCCACTTTTTTGACGGATTCAGGACCTCCCAGGAAATCCAGAAAATAGAACTGATTGACTACAAAAACATGGCCAACCTCGTGGACTGGGAGGCCATCGAAGAATTCAGGAGCAGGGCAATGAATCCGGAGTATCCCCAGCTCAGGGGCACGGCCCAGAATCCGGATGTCTTCTTCCAGAATCGCGAAGCCTGCAACCCTTATTATGAGCAGATTATCCCAATCGTTCAGGAAGAGATGGACAAGGTGGGAGACCTGACAGGCCGAACATATAACCTGTTTGATTACGTGGGCGACCCGGATGCGGAGCGGGTGGTTGTCGCCATGGCCTCCGGTTGTGACGCAATTGAGGAGACTGTCAACTACATGAACAGTCTCGGGGAGCGTGTCGGGCTCATTAAGGTCCGGCTCTATCTTCCCTTTTCCAGGGAGCACTTCTTGAGGGCCCTGCCCGCAACGGCACAAAGAATCGCTGTGCTCGACAGGACCAAGGCCCCGGGATCCCTGGGTGAGCCGCTTTACCAGGATGTATGCACGGTTTTTCAGGAAAGAGGAGAGGCCCCGGTGATCGTGGGAGGCCGTTACGGACTTGGAAGCAAGGATTTCACGCCAACAATGGTTAAGGCAACGTTTGATAATCTTCGCTCCAGGGCCCCAAAGAATCATTTTACTGTGGGCATAGTGGATGACGTTAGTCACACATCTTTAGAACTGCCCGAAGAGATAGATCCCTCGCCCAAGGGAACGGTACGGTGCAAATTCTGGGGACTGGGGGCGGACGGTACGGTCGGGGCCAACAAAAACGCAATCAAGATCATCGGCGAAAACACCAACATGTATGCCCAGGCATATTTTGCCTATGATGCCAAGAAATCGGGGGGGATCACCATGTCCCATCTCCGGTTTTCGCCGGAAAGAATCCAGTCGCCTTATCTCCTCACCAAATCGGACTTTATCGCGTGCCACAATCCCGCGTTTGTTGACCAGTATGATATTCTGGAAGGAATCAAAGAAGGGGGCTCTTTTCTTCTAAATTCCCCCTGGAGTCTCAAGGAATTGGGTGCCAGGCTACCCGATACCATGAAACGGAAAATTGCCCAGGCCGGTTTGAATTTCTATAATATTGATGCGGTCAAGATTGGCGCTCAATTAGGCTTAGGTGCACGCATCAACATGATTATGCAGGCCGCCTTTTTTCAAATCGCCAACGTCATTCCACCCGATGAAGCATTTGACTACATGAAGGCCGCCATCAATAAAACCTACGGCAAAAAAGGTGACAAGGTGGTTCAGATGAATATTGATGCCGTGGACAGGGCTATCGGCGCCCTGAAGAAGATCAAGGTTCCCAAATCCTGGGCAACTGCGGGTCAGGATGCCTATATTTCGAAGGATGAGCCTGAATTTGTGAAAGAGGTCATGAGACCCATGCTGGCCCAGCAGGGAGACAAACTCCCGGTGAGCGCCCTTCCACCGGACGGGATCTTTCCAACTGCCACTACTCAATATGAAAAAAGGGGTATTGCCATCGATGTGCCGGAATGGCAACCGGAAAACTGTATCCAGTGCAACCAGTGCGCCTGTGTATGCCCGCATGCAGTCATTCGACCTGTACTGGCACATAATGAAGACCTTAAAGGCGCGCCCAGGGATTTTGTGACCGCAGAGGCCAAGGGCAAAGAATTAAAGGGGTTGCGCTACAGAATTCAGATCAGCCCCCTTGACTGCACGGGATGCGGCAACTGCGCCCAGGTTTGTCCGTCCAAGAAAAAGGCCCTTGTCATGAAACCGCTTGCCACACAAAAAGAGGTCCAGGTCCCCAACCACATATTCTCAACTGAACTCCCCTTGCTGGACGACCTGATGCCCGCATCTTCAATAAAGGGAAGCCAGTTCAGAAAGCCTTTGTTTGAGTTTTCCGGAGCCTGCCCCGGTTGCGGCGAGACTCCCTATGTCAAGCTCGTTACCCAGCTCTTTGGCGACCGTATGCTCATTGCCAATGCCACGGGATGCTCTTCCATATACGGGGGTTCCGCACCTGTTTGTCCTTATACGGTTAATGAAGAAGGACATGGCCCCGCATGGGCCAACTCGCTTTTTGAGGATAACGCGGAATACGGGTTTGGCATGGAATTAGGCGTGACCCAGAGACGAGAAAAATTAGCCGACCTCATCCGCGAGGCAATAGAAACAGGTGTGTCAAAAGAGCTGAAAGAGGCCTTGCAGGCATGGCTTGACAACATGAATGACGGGGAAAATTCAAAGGAATTCGGCCGGCAGTTAGTGGGTCTTATTGAATCTGAAATTACAAATCCCGAGGCCGACTTCAACCCGCTGCTTATCGAAATTATCGACAGAAGCGACTATCTCACCAAAAAATCCATATGGGTATTTGGTGGAGACGGGTGGGCCTATGATATCGGTTTCGGCGGCCTTGACCATGTCATTGCTACAGGACACGATGTGAACATCCTTGTCCTGGATACAGAGGTCTACTCCAATACCGGCGGTCAGGCGTCCAAAGCAACGCCCATCGGCGCTGTTGCCAAGTTTGCGGCAGGCGGAAAGCCTACCCGTAAAAAGGACCTGGGGCTTATGGCCATGACCTACGGGTATGCATATGTGGCCTCTGTGGCCATGGGGGCCAACAAGAACCAGCTTCTCAAGGCCCTAATAGAGGCGGAAAGCTATCAGGGACCTTCTCTTATAATTGCCTATTCCCCGTGCATCAACCACGGCATCAACATGGGCCTGACCCAGGAAGAGGAAAAGAATGCCGTAGCTACCGGTTACTGGCCCCTTTACCGGTACAATCCCACGCTCAAACAGGAGGGGGGAAATCCCTTTATCCTTGATTCCAAAGAACCCAAAGGTGATTTTAAGGAATTCCTTCTTGGTGAAGTCCGCTATTCGAGCCTGACAAGGACATTTCCGGCCCATGCGGATACGCTCTTCAAAAAGGCAGAAGAGGATATGAAGGAAAGATACGAGACATACAAACGCATGGCCGCGCATGGAAAGTAATTTAATTTTATTGTTGACAACTTTAACCAGTTTTTATTATTGGTAGCCATTAATATGCATAAAAATAATACCTTTTGACAAAAACACCAAAATTTGAAGGCTTGCCAGTGAAAGCACACGCGTAAAAAAACCCCTGAAGCGGTGAAACCGCAAAAGGGGTTTTCTTTTTGGTAAACACGCGAAACAAAAAAGGAGGTGGTAAAAGGGACCTTCAATCGAAAATGCTTCCAAAAGAAAAACTCTTTTAGGCTGGCGAAAACTTCTAAACATAAGGAGGTTATCATGGCTAATGGTGAGCAAAAGTCAGGGTTGGAATTTCTTAAGAACTGGGGCGGTGGCCTGACCAACTGGACCGAAAGATGGATTCCTGATGCCCTTGTTATTGTGTGGATACTGACCATCATAACTTTTTTCATGGCCCTCATCTGGGGGGATGTGGGACCGGCCAAGGCCGTACAGGCATGGGGAAAGGGATTCTGGATACTCCTCAAATTCGGCATGATGATGTGCCTGATCATGATGACGGGCTATATCCTGGCCTGCTCGCCGCCGGTCAGGTGGATGCTGAACGGTATCTCCGGCTGGGCCAATAAAGAAAAGCCCTGGCAGGCCATTATGATTATGGCCCTCTTTTCCATGATCATTGCCTGGTTTAACTGGGGGCTTAGCCTGATCGGAAGCGCCATGCTGGCCCTTTACATTGTCAAAAACAATCCCAAGGTGGACTATCGTCTCCTGATCGCTTCGGCCTATCTGGGTCTTGGCTGTACCTGGCACTCCGGTCTTTCCGCTTCGGCCCCGTTGCTGGTGAACACGCCCAATAACTTCCTTATCAAAGGCGGGTACCTGCCGGGCACAATATCGACCACCCAGACCATTTTTTCTCCTTTTAATCTCATCCTGCTGGTCATTGTCCTTGTTGTTGTCACCACCCTTATGGCCCTCATGCACCCGTCCGAGGAAAAGACCTTCAAGCTCTCGCCGGAACTGGCAGACAGGCTCAAACTGTATGAATCGCCGCCAAGACCCACAAAATATGAGAGCTTTTCCTCCTGGGCCAACTGGTGGTGGGGATGGAACCTGATCATTGCCATAGGCGGATTCTGGTGGTTAGGCTGGAAACTGAGTGAGGTCGGTTTTGCCAAGCTAATCAACCTGAATAATATCAACCTGTTCTTCCTGATGTTAGGCATACTTTTCCACTGGAGACCATGGAGTTTCCTCAAGGCCACGGAAGAAGCAGGTAAGGCCGTGTGGGGAATTGTGATCCAGTTCCCTTTCTATGCAGGCATTTTCGGCCTTTTTAAATACACGGCATTAGCCACTGTCTTTACCAAGGCGTTTGTGGCCGTTTGTAGCGGGGGCACCTTCCTGCTCGTTACATACTGGTACGCGGGATTGCTCAACTACCTGATCCCTTCGGGCGGTTCCGAGTGGGCCGTGACAGCGCCCTATCTGTTGCCCGCGGCAAAGGAGTTGGGCGTGGAGGCCCATAGAGTCGTGGTGGCCTATGCCTGGGGCGATATGATGACCGATATGATCCAGCCCTTCTGGGCCATCGCCATGCTTGCGGTTGCCAAGCTGGAATTCAGAGAAATTATGGGGTGGCTCCTATTGGTGTTCTTCGTATTCTTTATCATCACGTCCGGAGCATTTCTGCTGTGGCCGCTGTTTTAAGGCGTTTTATCCAGTAGTAAGGTAAAAAAAGAGGCCCTGAGATTCGGGGCCTCTTTTGATTAAAATTCAAGGAGAATCTTCCATGACATTGATTCGCTACCAGTCGGCCTTTGAACTGGCCAATCTCATCCGCTCAAAAGACCTTTCCCCTGTTGAGCTGATGGAGGAAACCTTAAAGAGAATCGAAGAGGTGAACCCTGGCCTCAACGCCTTTGTGGCCATGCAGGCCGATCAGGCCATGGCCGAGGCAAAGGCCATGGCCGATCGTATCGCCAAAGGCGAAGATCCCGGCCCATTAGCAGGCATTCCCATAGGGGTAAAGGACCTGGAAGACGTAAAAGGCATGGTCACCAGCTTTTGTTCCGTTCCATTCAAGGACAATCTGGCCCAACAGGACTCGGTTCAGGTGGCCCGGCTTAAGTCTGCTGGTGCCATCGTGGTGGGCAAGACCAATACGCCGGAATTCGGATTTACCGGTTTCACGAAAAACCGGCTGTTTGGGGTGACCCGAAATCCCTGGAACCGTGAGCGCACACCGGGCGGTTCAAGCGGAGGCTCGGCCGCCGCGGTCGCATCCGGCATGGTCCCTTTAGCGACCGGTTCAGATGCAGGGGGATC
>JAFDAP010000135.1 GCA_019313765.1 Deltaproteobacteria bacterium
CGAAAAGATCAACGTCCTCTCTTTGAAATCAACCATTTCCGATACCATAACATCTGCCATCACGGCCTACCGCAGTTTTGTGGAGGCCCAGAAACAACTGGAAATCAACAGGCAGTCTCTTGAAAGGGCCAAAGAACTTTTAGAGGTTAACAAGGCGTTAATTTCAGCAGGTAGAATGGCAAAAGTCGATATTGTCCAGACCCAGTCGGATGTAGCCAATAGAGAGTTCGGTCTTCTGCAGGCTGAGAATGCCCTGGACGCCGCCAGGCTGGCCCTGCTCAAAGTTCTCGATATTGATAAATATACAATGATTGTTCCGGTGGAGAAGACGGAAATCAAACATGTTCACCCTGATCTTTCCCGTTGCCAGGCCCTGGCATTACAAAACAGGCGGGACTACCTGCAGGCCCTCCTTAACTTGAAAACCTCTGAGTTGAGTTTGGTTGTTGCCAAAAACAACCGCCTCTGGGCCTTATCCTTAGATGGCGGTTACGGGATCTCCGGCGAGGATGAAGAACGGATCGGTGGCGCTTGGTCAACCAATGCTAATCGCAGTGCCTGGAATGTGGGCCTCATGGTGAGCATTCCCTTGTATGGCGACCTGACGCGGGAACAGACCTATATAGGGGCAAAGATTAGTCTGAAAAAGGCAAAAATCAGCCTGGAGGAATTGAAAGAGAATATAGAGATAGAAGTGCTGGACGCGGTTCGTGATGTTGGAATGAAACTGAGACAGGTTGAATTGGCCCGGCAGGCCAGGGAGCTTTCCGAGAAAAAACTGGAAATAGAAAAGGAGAAATTAAAGGCCGGCCGTTCGACAAACTTCCAATTAGTCTCTTTTCAAAACGACCTTATCGTTGTTCAAAGCAGTGAACTCAACGCCATCATTGCCTATCTCAATGCCATGACGTCACTGGACAATGTCTTGGGCACCACTCTGGATACCTGGAAAGTTGAGATAAAGGAGGAGTAACTGGAGATGGAACAGAAATCCATCATCTACAAAAACATCCTTGAAAATATGAGTGACGGGGTGATGACCATCGACCTCAAAGGCCAGATCATTACCTTTAATCCGGCGGCCGCCAGCATTCTGGGGCTCAAGGAAGAAGACGTCCTTGGTAAGAAATTTGCCCAGGTATTCTTTGAATATGAAGGTAATGATGATTTTAACCAGGCCATTTTAGATGCCATATATGAATCTAATGTAGGTCACAGGGCAATGGTGGATTTTGACACGGGTGAAAAGATTGTCTCTCTCGCACTCTCCACCTCGTTTCTGCAAGACAGGCGCGGGAGCGACCTGGAGAAGGTCGCAGTAATAGCAGTTTTCAGCGACGTGACGGAAGTCAAAAAACTACGGGATGCGGAGATACGGCTTACAGAAGACCTGAAGGCCAAGCATGAGGAACTGCGGGATGCCTATCTTAAGATTGAAGAGAGTAATGAAAACCTGAATGCGGCACTAAAAAGGGTTCAGGTGGTACGTATTGTGGCTACCATCTTTATCATTGCCATTTTTTTAGGCACGGGATTATTCATGTGGAACAAGAAACCCGCGGCAAAAGCCAGAACCATGAGCCGGTCCCTTGAGTCCGTTCAAGATGTGACACAGTTGAACATATTTGCCGTACAACCAAGGTCCGTGTCATCAACCATATCCCTGCCAGGTATTCTGGAACCCCTGAAAGTCGTCAATGTTGTGAGCCCTTTGACGGGAAAGGTCAAAGAGAGGCTTTTCAGCTACGGTGATTATGTAAAAAAAGGGCAGGTCCTGGTGAAAATGGATACATCTGAAGTGGAGGTCAGATACAGGGAGGCGAAAGCCGCGTTCATGAAATCTCTCCAGCGTTTACGCGAGCTTAAAGACTGGGAAAACGGGTCCGAAGTTCGACGCTCACGCCGCTCACTCACTATGGCAAAACGCTCCCTGGAATCCCAGCAGAGAAGGCTCGATGACACGGAAAGGCTGTACGAGAAAGGCATTGTCCCTGCCAGTGAATATGAATCAGCTAAGGAGCAACTCCACAATCTTAAGCTTGACTACAAGGCTGCCCGGGAAGAACTGAATTCGGTCTTTGAAAGAGGGAGTGCTGAAAATATTGAGATTGCCCGTTTGGAGACGGAAAACGCCCGGACCAAGCTAAGCTATCTGAAAGATCAGATGAAAACGTCGACTATTGTGGCACCTGTATCCGGGATTGTCATCCTTCCGGATGTTACAAAAGACAAGAGAGATTCCAAAACCATTGAAAAAGGCGTTACTTTTGATCAGGGACAGGTCATGGTCCTGATCGGTGATTTAGAGGGACTGTCCGTCAAAACCAAGGTGGACGAGGTGGAAATCTCCAAAATCAAGAAGGGACAAAAAGTGATCGTATCAGGGGATGCATTTTCCGATATATCCCTTGACGGCGAAATTTCTCACATATCTTCCCAGGCAACCAAAGAAAGAGACATCCCCACTTTTGAGATCACGGTCAATGTCAAGCACCTCTCACCGGAACATAGAAAATGGGCGCGCCTGGGTATGTCTGCAAATCTTGAAATTGTTATCTATAGTAAGTCAGACGCCCTCCTGGTGCCCATTGATTGCGTCAAGAGCATCGGATCCGATCTGCTCGTCAGAATCAGGGACAAGGAAACCCTGAAGATAAAAGAGGTCAAGGTGGAGACCGGAATCACGACACTGGATTCCGTTGAGATCTTAAAAGGGCTGAAGCCGGGCGATGAGGTGGTAATAGGAAATTGAATAATGTTAAAGCTTACTGATATTCGAAAAACCTATAAAATCGGTCCCGTAGATGTGGAGGTCCTAAAGGGCGTTGTTCTCGAAGTGAAGGAAGGTGAACTACTCTCTGTCATGGGTACCTCGGGTTGCGGTAAATCCACCTTGATGAATATTATCGGGATGCTCGACAAACCCAGTTCCGGTACTCACCTCCTCGAAGGCAGGGAAGTTAGCAACCTCAGCGACAATGAGATTTCAAGCATACGCAATAACAAGATCGGTTTCGTGTTCCAGGCATTTTATCTTTTGCCAAGACTGACATCCCTTGAAAATGTGGGTGTGCCCCTCATATACAGGGGCATGAAGAAAAGCGAGATCCGGCGCCGCTCCCATGAATTTTTGAAAAAGGTGGGAATGGATGATCGGGCACAACATAAACCGAATGAATTATCCGGCGGACAGCAGCAGCGGGTCGCCATAGCACGGGCACTGGTAGGCAAACCCTCGATCATCTTAGCGGATGAACCGACCGGCGCGCTTGACAGCCAGGTGGGAAAGGATATTATGCAGCTTTTTGCCGATCTGAATTCTGAAGAGGGCATTACTGTTATCATCATCACACATGATCCCAAGATCGCCCAACAATGCAGACGCTCTGTCAGGATGCAGGATGGCGTGATTATTGATGATTAAACGTAACCGCTCAGGTTCAACGTTCAGAGGTTCAGGGTTCAAGCCCGCCCTGCGGGTATTTTGAGCTTATATTATAGTACCGGCTTTCCTCAGTGCCCTCCCACCGGGGCGTAGGCCCCTATGGGCCGGAGGCTGTGACTTTGTGGTGAATAAATAAATGCAAACCGAACGGTTTTATTTATGGTAATAAAAGCCAACATCGAAGAAGCGACCAAGAGCCTGTACGGTGCCAAACAACGGACCATCCTGGCACTTTTCGGAATTATTATCGGTATCGGTTCGGTCATAGCAATGGTCTCGGTCGGTACGATTGTTGAGGCAGAAAGCCTCAGGCAATTCAAGGACATGGGAACCGATATACTTTCTATTCAAAAAGGGTATGGAGGAGGCGCAAACAAGACCATC
Organism: Deltaproteobacteria bacterium; assembly: GCA_019313765.1. Taxonomy (GTDB): domain Bacteria; phylum Desulfobacterota; class DSM-4660; order Desulfatiglandales; family Desulfatiglandaceae; genus JAIOSR01. Next base: position 3,830 of record JAFDAP010000135.1, read on the forward strand.
ACGATCAAAGACGCCGCGGCCATCCCCTTTAATTGTTCCAGTATTGCCACCGTGGCTCCCTATATCCAGTCAGGCCTGCCGACCTGGTATTCGGGAAAAAAGGTTTTCGGTCCCTGCATGGGGGTAACAGGGGCGTTTCAGGATTTGAATAAAATCGAGGTGAAACAGGGTCGATTTATCAGTGATCTGGATGCATTTGCCTATTTCTGTGTGCTTGGAGATGAAAGGGCAGCGAGACTGAGGTTGCTCGGTTTGCATGAGCCTGTGGGAAAGAAGCTGAAGATCGGTGATCATATCTTTACGGTTGTCGGGGTCCTTGAGAGATTACCCGGGGGAGGAGGCATGCGGCCTCATGGAGTCAATGATGCGATTTTGATACCCATTAAAACCGCAACAAGGATTGTGGAAAATGCAGAGATCAGCAACATTATGGCCCGAATGATGCCCGGGTACCATAACACCACGGCCCAGACACAGATTACGGAATATTTCAGCAGTAAGGTCAGAGGGCCGGAAGTGGAGGTGCGCAGTGCGGAAGAACTGATTGAACAGATGGAAAAACAGATGAAACTTTTTACCCTCCTCTTGGGGGCCGTTGGCAGCATCTCCCTTATCGTTGGGGGTGTGGGTGTCATGAATGTGATGCTGGTCTCTGTGTCGGAGCGGCGCAGGGAGATAGGCATCAGGAGGGCGCTCGGCGCAAAAAGGAAAGACATTCAGAGTCAGTTCCTGATCGAATCCATGATCCTTTCCCTGATAGGGGGATTCTTTGGTATTTGTATAGGTGTCCTGGCATCATATATTATTGCCTATTTTTCAAAGTGGCAGTTTATGGTCTCGTACATGGCGATTCTGCTTGGTTGTGGGGTGTCCTCCGCTGTAGGGGTTTTCTTCGGTTTCTATCCTGCCCGTCAGGCGTCTCGCCTCGATCCCATTGCGGCACTGAGATCAGAATAAAGGAACTTTTGGTAACTTGACGTCTATGAAATTGTACAACTTATTGAAATTATAGGTATTTACTTAGGCTTGGTAGTCTTGCCTCACACATGGAATAATGGAATGTTGGAATCTTGGAATATTTCTCGAAATGCTGTGGGAAGCGTCGATACAATTAGCAGCTACTTTTTTGAGTTCAAATGGGAAGTTGGCAAATACTTTATAGGCCAAGATGTAAAGGGAGACCGCATCTTGCCAAACCCTAAGCTTTTTAAACCCTCTATTAATATTTTTTCGATCCATGATTTGTTTATCTCATGAATCATGATGTTTTTCAATGAGAATGAGGTGGAATAAAAACCCAATATTCCATCATTCCATTATTCCATTATTCCAATTATGAGCGAAGCGAACAAAGTTCTTCGGAGTTTAAAATGGTGGAAAAGGCGAATCGTTTATTAGAGCATCTTATGAAGTTAGCTGATCAGGTGTCCAGGGGACGCCCACGCCAAAGAGATCCGGCTGTTTGATCTGGGAAATCTTTTTAAAGACCGTTTTCGTGATTTGCGAAAAGAACTCCGTGGCGAAAGGCTCTATATTAGCAGGAAACGTTCCGTGGCCGATCTGCTGGCCCAGGCCGGCGCAATGATCCCGGTGTTTGGTTCTTTCGGGTTCATTGCCTACCGCACCGTACAGGGGACTATCACCTTAGGTGATATGGTAATGTATTTCCAGGCCGTTCAGAGGGGCCTGGGTTTTCTTCGGGGCGTGTTGGGCGGCCTTGCCGGTCTCTATGAACACAATCTCTTTCTTTTCAACCTCTTTGAGTTCCTGGATCTGAAACCAAAGGTCGGGGAACCAATACATCCTTTACCCGTTCCCCATCCAATGCAAAAGGGTATTGTGTTTGATCATGTTATGTTTAATTATCCTACGGGTAAGAGGAAGGTCCTCAAGGATATAAGCATAACCATCGAGCCGGGCGAGGT
>JAFDAP010000136.1 GCA_019313765.1 Deltaproteobacteria bacterium
CGGCAACGGCCAGGTCAGCGATGAACGTATCCTCTGTTTCTCCCGAGCGATGGGAGATGACCGTTTTCCACCCTGCCCTGTGGGCCATGCGGATGGCCTCGAGGGTTTCGGTCAGGGTACCGATCTGGTTCAGCTTTATCAGGACTGCATTTGCGGAGCTTTCCTTGATTCCCTTTGCAATCCGTTTTGTGTTTGTCACGAATAGATCGTCCCCCACGATCTGAATACGGTCACCGAGTTTTTTTGTCATCTTGCTCCAGTTTTTCCAGTCGTTTTCATCGAGACCGTCCTCAATGGAAAAAATGGGATAACGGTCGACCCAGTCCGCGTAGAAATCGATCATCTGGGCTGAACTCAGTTTAGACTTATCGGACTTGAAGAAAACATACTTGCCGTCTTTGTAAAAGGAGGCGGAAGCGGGATCCAAGGCCAGTACAACGTCCCTGCCGGGACGGTAGCCGGCCTTCTCAATACCGGCTAATACCATCTCTACTGCCTGATCATTGGATTTGAGGTCGGGCGCAAATCCCCCCTCATCCCCCACAGCGGTTGAAAGGCCTTTATCTTTCAAAACACCGGCCAGGCCGTGAAAAACCTCTACGCCGATCCGCAATGCTTCCTTAAAGGTTTTTCCTCCAACCGGAACGATCATGAATTCCTGGAGATCCACGTTATTGGCCGCGTGAAGTCCTCCGTTAAGGATATTCATCATGGGCATGGGAAGCCGGCAGGCTTCGGTTCCGCCTATATACCGGTAAAGGGGCATATAGAGGAAATCTGCCGCGGCCCGGGCAACGGCCAATGAGACACCCAATATGGCGTTGGCCCCCAATTTCCCCTTGTTGGGGGTTCCGTCCAGCTCGATCAGGGTCTTGTCTATCAGGCGCTGGTCCGTGGCATCCATACCCATAAGTGCCGGCCCAATAACCCGGTTGACGTTTAGAACCGCCTTCTCGACCCCCTTTCGCATGTAACGCTTTTTTTTCTTGTCACGCAACTCCACCGCCTCGTACTTGCCCGTGGACGCGCCGGAGGGCACGGCCGCGCGGCCGTAACTGCCGTCGCCTAATTCCACCTCCACCTCGACCGTGGGGTTGCCTCTCGAATCCAGAATTTCAAGCGCATTTATTGCCTCTATTCTTTCCATGATTTCCTCCTCATTCTAAAATGTCCAAAAAGGCAAAAGCATTGATTCCCTTTTCAAGATAAAAACAGAAGAACGGACAAAACTATAAAAGATTCGCGTATCCATGACAAGATAAAAGGTTCGTTTAAATTATTAAGGACTGGCGAGACAGGAAATGAATATCCGTATCTGCTCAATATTTGGGGGAACTCGAATTTATACGGACATCTCTGAATAATGACCGGCGTCCGTCGAGGCATGGGGGTCTCTTTTCAAAGAAGCGCATAATCCCGCCATAGGCGGGACTCGAATCACGGCGGCCCTCTTTACAATTCGGCCCTGGACAGCTCTCCGAGGCGTAGGCTCTACGAGCCGGAGGCCCCTTAGATGATAGCTCCTATTATGTTTGGCTGTCCCGCCTGTCAGGAGCCGACTGGTTAATGTATTTGGGGCGTGGTCCCGCCTTAGGCGGGATAGAGATAAAAATGCGCCTCTTTGAAAAGAGATCCCCATGCCCCGCCATTATGGACTAACGCCTCTACTTATTGAGCTATTACGAATATCCATTGACGCCTTAAACACCTTTTCGATAAGAGTGTAATAATCAGTGTTATTATCCTGAATCACCCTGACATCCGGCCCTAAAGGGCCCCATTGATTCGCATTGCTTTCTTTAAACAGGGCAATTGTCGGGGTGCCGAGCATGGCCGCCACATGGGTAATTCCGCTGTCATGCCCGATATACAGGGCGGCCTTCGAGAGAATACCGGTGAGAAGGTCATTTTCAGGACAAAAACAGATCTTCGCGTCTAAGGATTTCAGGCCCTTTTTGAAAAACGGGCGCAAATTTTCTTCCGCAGGACCGAGCAGGACAACATGCGTCAGCCCCTGAAAGGCGGCCTTTTGGCCAAGGCCTTCAAGGAGCTTAAGCCAGAACCCGGGAGGATGGTTTTTCTCTTTATCGCCTGAGCCGGGATGCAGTACGATTCTGTTTCGCACGGCGTGCGAAGCAATATCCCCAAGCAGGGGCCTTCCCACGGCGTTCTCCTCTGACTTCTCGGGATCAACGGGAAGCCCTGCTTCTTTCAGGCAGTCGGTGATATATCGTGCCGCATGCATATTTTCCTTTTCGAAGGGAAAAGAAGGAAAAACATGTACGGGCACATTTGGAAAACAGGACTTCAGCTTTTGACGGATTCTTCCCGTTTCATCACTGAAAAAGGCCACTACCAGGTCTGCACGGGAAACCGGCAAGGAGTACTCATCCGGGCTATCCAAAAATAGCCTGTGCCAACCGGCCCCCTCGAGATCAAGGCCCCGGTGGACAAAGGGGCTTACAAAATCAAGGCCGGGACGCCGGGCCACAAAAGTGATGCTCGCCTTGCCTGCCAGATTCGCCAGGGCGGGTAAAACCATGAGCGTGTCTCCCAGGGCGCCCGGACGGATAATCAGGACGTTCAAAAGGTCTCCTTACCGATTGGGTGAAGCAACGACTAAGATTACACATTCTTCATCGCCGTTGTTTTTCAGGGCGTGCAGCGAACCCACCGGAATCCATGTGGCATCGCCAGGCCCCACCTGCCTGGTTTCATCATCTACACGCATCTCACCCGATCCGCTCAGGACAAAATAGATCTCCTCCATGGGATCAATATGTCCTTCGATTTCCTTACCCGGGGCAAGCCTTGCAATGGCCAAGAAACCGATCTCTTTTAGTATTCGGCGATCCAGGATCATCTGTGCGATGGCCCCGCCGTGCGCAAGGTACGTAGTATCCAGGACCTCCTTGTCATTAACATGTCTTACGATCATAGAATCAAACCTCCTTTTTTTAAAGCGGCGAAGCCGCGCTTCATAAAATCGCAAAGCAATTTTATAACTTGATTCAGGCCCATGAAATAGCTTATAAAAAGGGAAGCCGTTTTCTATAAAATAGCCTTGAGAACCTGAATAGTGCTAATATAGTCAAAAATTCGAAGGGTGCCAAATGAAAAAGCAGGAATTGGATCCCAGGTTGAGGCTGGTTCAGCAGGCCGATTTGAAAGACAAGGTGGTCCTGGTCAGGGTGGATCATAATGTTGTAAAAAAGGGCGGGGTCAAGGATCCGTACCGTATTGATTCTACTTTCGGGACTATTTATGCCATTGCCGAAAAAGGGGGAAGGCCCATACTCATGACCCACGTGGGCAGGCCCAGGGACAAGAAGACAGGAAAGATAAAATGCCGGCAAGAGGAGTCCATCGGCCCTGTGGTCAAATACTTGGAGGGAAAACTCCCAATCAAGATACATGTCCAGAACTTCCCCGAAGACACTGATAATGGTATCGTGCATTTAGACGAATCCATCAACCCTGCCATTGAAAGGCTTAGAAAAAGGGAAATCGGGATGATCTACCTCCCAAATTCACGCTGGTTCCAGGGGGAACAATCCAAGGGCCCTTTGAGGGATGCCTTCGCAAAAGAGTTGGCCGCTGTTGCCGATATTTATGTCAATGATGCCTTTGGCTCATATCGCGCCCATGCATCCACCTATGACGTGGCCAAGTATTTACCCTCTTTTGCAGGTATTCTGATCCAGAAAGAACTTGTGAATCTCCACAGGGTGCTTGATCCCGAAAGGCCCTTTGTGGCAGTTATTGCCGGAGCAAAATATGATACAAAAATCGGCCCGTTAAAGGCCCTTTACGGCAAAGTGGATCACTTGATCTTGGGTGGGCTCATGTATAATACATATCTTTCCGCCAAGTATGGTGTCCGAATAGGAGGGGTCTCGGAAGAGGACAAGGCCCTTGCAATGGAACTGGTAGAGCTGGACAAAAAGGAAAACAAGATCTTGGAAATGCCCTGTTTAGTGGAGTCTGATATTGCAGAAGGGAAAACTGACGGGCAATACAGGACCATAAGCATAGATGATTTTAAGAAGGGTAAAGAATTTAAATATATACTGGATATTGATCCTGTTTCCCTTGAAGAACGACGAATAAAGGATGTAATTGGTTCGGCAAAGACCATCTTTGTAAATGCGGTCATGGGATTAATGCCGCACTTTTTTGAAGGCTCCCGGGCATTGTACGGTCTGATTGCCTCCAACAAGTCGGCGTGGAAGCTCTTCGGGGGTGGGGATACACTCCAGGAGTTAAAAAACCTCTGTCCCGGAATCTACATGTCAGGCATTGATGCCCCTGACACCTACTACTTTACGGGAGGGGGAAGCGTATTAGCGGCAATTGAGCAGGGAAGCCCTTACAAGTTGAAGCCTGTAGAGGCTCTGATGGAAACAAGTTGAAGCTAGGAGGCTGTCCGAGAATAGACTTCTACTGCGATCGGCTGCAAATTCTGAATGGCTGCGTTGTCAAGCCCAAAACGTCCTCAACGTAGGCTACTGCTACGCATACGGCCGTTTTGGCCTTGTCGCTCCCGCTCAAAGTCCGGGATCTTCGACTTACCCTCAAAACTTTCGCTCGATCTTGCTGCGAAGCCATTCTCGGACAGCCTCCTAGGATACGCCATATAAGGAATTCCCAAATGCCTGTCAAACCCATTTTTGATCCCAAAAAGACGGAACGGCCCATGCGTGTTGCCGCCTTTATGTCAGGTTCCGGCACCAACATCATAAAGTTGATCGAAAAGGAAAAAGCCCTAAAGGCCGGGGAAGCCGCTTCTCCCTTTGAAGTTATCTTCATTTTCAGCGACCGGTCGGACGGGGCCTGCGCCGGAGAAAAAATCGCATTAGATAACGGGCTCCCTTATTTCAGTTATGACACGCGGGCTTTTCACCGGCTGAGGTCACTGAAGCGGACCATCCTGACCCCCGAGGGCATGGCGGCCAGAAAAAAATATGATCGCGTGGCCATGAGGCTGGTGGAGGCATTTGAGATTGATTTGATTGCCCTCGGCGGATACATGAGTTATATCACCCTTAACCGGTGTTTAAATGTGCATCCTGCCGATCTTTCCATTTGCCTTCCTGACGGGCGGCGAAAATATGTGGGGGACTACGCTGTGCGGGACGCCATTGCGGCCGGGGAGAAAACACTTCGCACTTCCACACTGTGGACGGATGAGGGCGTGGACACAGGACCCCTGCTGATGATTTCCGAGGCCCTTTCCGTTGAACTTCCCCAACCCCTTGAAACATTGTTCAAAGATAATAAAAGATTTGTCCGGATCGTGGATGAACATCAAAAACGCCTCAAGGAGGTGGGAGATTGGCAGATATTTCCCCTTACCATTGAAATGATTGCCAGGGGCCGCTTCGGGCTCGATGAGGACAATCGTGTTTATGTTGATGGGCAACCGGCGCCGGATGGATACAGGGCATAAGAAAAAAATCCAGGCCCAAAGGACGGGGCTTTTTTGTATTTTATCCATGTCAAACGCACGGACAAATAAATTTGTCCATGCCACCCAGCCGGATTTATTGGAACTTGGAAAACCCCGTCCTCCCCCGCGTAACGGGATCTTCGATGGGCGGGGTCAGAGTCAGTGGACTTTGCCTTAATTATTTCAGGAAACTCTATGTTATTCGGCATAGGGTTGAGGTTGTGACGCTCGTATCGGTATTCGTAAAGCGGTTTTCGGTAAAAAAGCCCGCAACCGACAGACGAAAGACGAAAG
>JAFDAP010000137.1 GCA_019313765.1 Deltaproteobacteria bacterium
TGATAAGAGAATAATATGCCATAGAAATCATGCCTTTTGAAATCTGAGATATCTTGACAGTATTTGAAATAATCCGTGTCAACAGAAGGTTGTGATACGCCACATGGGGCGACTGGGCGACCCCAATTCTCAACATCTACGGTGTACGTGAGAGCAGAGAAAATATGCTGTGCCGGGTGGCCGGCGTTCGATTTTATCGCGAGGGCGCCCGTACAATCCCGGCAGTACGCCTTGATCAAGACCTGGGTTTGCTTGTAGGGTCTTTTCCTCTATCTTCTATAGGGATATAATTTTTTTCTCGTGATCCGAGATAGATTTGACGGGGGCGGTGGAGTTTCCATTTTGGATCCTCAATACTCTCCTTCCACTGACTGATCCAGCCAGGGAGACGACCGATGGCAAACATGACAGTGAACATGTCAAGTGGAATGCCGATGGCCCTCAGAACAATGCCGCTGTAAAAGTCTACATTGGGATAGAGATTGTGGTCAATAAAATAGGGGTCTTTTACTGCAGCCTCTTCCAGTCTCCAGGCAACATCCAGCAGCGGATCTTTCCTTTTTAGCGTTTTCAAGATTTTGTTGCATGTCTTTTTCATGATCCGGGCCCTTGGGTCATAGGTCTTGTATACCCTGTGGCCAAAGCCCATCAACCGAAATGGATCGTTTTTGTCCCTTGCCCTGGAAAGAAATGGAGCCGGATCGCCGCCGCTGTCGGAAATCCCCTTAAGCATTTCCACCACGGCCTGGTTGGCCCCGCCGTGCAATGGCCCCCAGAGCGCGGATATGCCTGCCGAAATAGCCGCATAGAGATTGACCCGTGCGCTGCCTACCAGCCGAACGGCCGCCGTGGAACAATTCTGTTCATGGTCCGCGTGCAGGATCCAGAAGACTTCGAGGGCCTTTACCAGTTCCTGGTCAATGATGTATGGCCGGACAGGTGAATCGAACATCATGTTCAAGAAGTTGGCGCAATAACTCAGCTTATGGCTCGGATAAACCACTTTGTGCCCCAGGGATATCTTATAGGACATGGCCGCCAGCGTCCTCACCTTTGAAAGAAGCCTGGCAAAGGTGATGTTTATCTCTTCTTCGTCTGTCCGCTCGCGCAGCTCGGGATAAAATGCCCTCAAGGCATTCACCATGGATGAGAGAATGCCCATGGGGTGTGCCCTTTTGGGGAAGTTCTCAAAAAAGGCACGCATATCCTCGTGCACCAGGGAGTGGTCATTCAGCATGACGGAGAATCTGGTCAGATCCTTCCTGGTGGGTAGCTCATCGTTAATCAGGAGATAGGCAGTCTCCACAAAAGTCGAATGCTCTGCCAACTGCTCTACAGGGATCCCGCGGTAACGCAAAATTCCCTTCTCCCCATCCATGAAGGTGATGTTGCTCTCGCAACTACCGGTATTTGCATAGCCCGGGTCAAGGGTGATGAGCCCGGTATTTTTGCGAAGCCCTGAAATGTCAATAGCCATTTCCCCTTCAGAGCCTGTCACAATTGGCAACTCATAGCTCCGGCCATCAATAACAAGTTTGGCGGTTTTTACCATTTCTTTTTACCTCACTGGTGATATTATTATGATATATTACAAATAACTCAAGTTTCGCATCCGTCATTGAGATGACGGCGGCCTCCGGCTCGGCCGAGCTCGTCGCGGGCCGCCAGTTACTCCAAAAAGGCATCATTCCCCTCTCGGTCAAGACGGTGTGGTTATTGACAAAAGTAATTTAGTGTTTTAGTCACATAATTAGGAGACTCGAGCCTTTTGTGTACCGCAATGTCGTCAAGATCAGGGTGTGCGAAACTTGAATAAATCTTGTATCATACTAAAATTTTTGACTGAAGACCAGCAGAAATTAGAACTGTTTTGTAAAATCTCCAAAACTTGCTGGCAAGGCGTCAAGAATTGCTTTGCTTTTCGGATAATAATTGTGAAAAATACATGTAAGATATAAGGTGGCATCACATATCACACAACACAGAATGCAAAGCTTGTTATTCCTGCTATCCTGTCAGGAAGCCTTTGGCTGAACCGTGACAAAAAGGGAAATAGAATGGCGTATGAAGATCATTTGGCGGGGCAGATTCTGGCTGCTCATCTGGAAGAGGGCTCCCTTGAACCGGGCAGGGAAATCGGCATTTGCATCGACCAGACCCTGACCCAGGATGCGACCGGCACCCTGGTTTATCTGGAATTTATGTCAATGGGAATCCCCCGGGTGCGAACAAAACGATCTGTCTCTTATGTGGATCATAACACCCTGCAGACCGGATTCGAGAATGCGGATGACCACCTCTTCTTGCAGTCCGCTGCAGCTCGATATGGAGTCTATTTCTCCCGACCGGGTAACGGTATCTGCCATCAGGTGCACTTAGAACATTTCGGCGTGCCGGGCCAGACCCTTTTAGGGTCAGACAGCCACACGCCCACGGGGGGTGGTCTGGGCATGCTGGCAATAGGGGCAGGGGGCATGGATGTGGCCCTTGCAATGGCAGGGGCCCCGTTTTACATGATGACGCCTGAGGTAATGCTTGTACGTTTGACCGGCGGGCTCCGGCCCTGGGTGGGCGCAAAGGATGTGATCCTTTATCTCTTGGAAAGACTCAAGGTCAAAGGCGGCCTCGGAAAGATCATGGAGTACGGCGGCCCGTCAGTAAAGACCCTGGGCGTGCAGGAACGGGCTACCATCGCCAACATGGGGGCTGAATTAGGGGCCTGGAGTTCTATCTTTCCTTCGGACGAGGTCACCAGGCGGTTTCTTACTGCCCAGGGCCGGGGTAGTGTGTGGGTTCCTATCTCGGCCCGCGGCGGGGCCGAATATAACGACGTTATTGAAATTGACCTGTCCAGCCTTGAGCCCTTGGTGGCATGCCCTTCAAGCCCGGATGCAGTAAAGCCTGTGGAAGAGCTTTCAGGAGTAAAGGTCGACCAGGTGGCCATCGGCAGTTGCACCAACTCGTCCTACCGGGACCTAAAGCTGGTTGCCCGGCTCCTGCGCGGCAGGAGGGTTAATCCCGAGGTGAGCCTGGTGATCTCCCCGGGATCCCGGCAGGTCCTGTCCATGCTGGCTAAGGAGGGCGATCTTGCAGATTTGATTGATGCGGGCGCCCGGATTTTAGAGGTGGCATGTGGTCCCTGCATTGGTATGGGCCAGGCCCCGCCTTCCGGTGGAGTGAGCGTGCGCACGTTCAATAGAAATTTCAAAGGACGAAGCGGCACGCGCGACGCACGGGTATATCTCGCAGGTCCCCAGGTGGCGGTTGCCGCGGCCGTCACCGGGCGACTGGCGCACCCCGGAGAGTTAGGCCCTGCGCCAAATATCGCGGAGCCTGAAAAATTCCTGGTGGATGATTCCATGATTATCGCCCCGCCTGACAGTGGGAAAGAATATTCCGTGCGCATGGGCCCCAATATCATGCCGTTACCCGAATTGGAGGCGCTGCCCGATTCCCTGAGAGTGAGGCTGCTCCTGAAACTGGGAGACAATATCACGACTGATGATATTTTACCGGGAGGAGCCAGGGTATTGCCGTTGAGGTCCAATCTCCCGGCAATCTCCAGGTACGTGTATGAGTTAATGTCGCCCGGCTTTGCTGATGAAGCCGCAAAGGAAGATGCCGTGGCCATCCTCGGAGGGGAGAATTACGGCCAGGGGTCCAGCAGAGAGCACGCCGCCCTTGCGCCACGCTACTTGGGGACCCGGGCCGTTTTGGCAAAATCCTTTTCGCGTCTTTACCGGGCCAACATGATCAATTTCGGGATACTGCCCATATTGGTTACGGATAAAGAATATCAACAGGTCGGAGAAGGGGATGATATGGAAATTGCAGATCTTCACAGGGCAGTGGCGGAAGGCGATAAAGTAATTATAAAGGTCCCGAACAAGGGCATTGAGTTTGCGGGCCGGTTGGAGCTTTCTATACGGGAGCGGCAGATTCTATTGGCAGGCGGCCGTCTCAATTTTGAGGGACAGAACCTGGCAGGTGAAGCATAATTCTCCGCGGGAAAACATCTTTGGAGCGGACTGAAGGAACCTGAGATCATGACTGAAAAGATCATAACCTGGGATGCCAGGGGGGAGCCCGTTGTCCCGGATAACCCCATAGTTTCGTACATTGAGGGAGACGGAATCGGGCCGGACATCTGGGCTGCGGCCCGGCCAGTATTTGATGCGGCCGTCTCGCAGGCTTACTCGCGCAAAAGGCGTATTATCTGGCATGAATTATTGGCCGGAGAGAAGGCCCGCAATGTATACGGCTCCGGCAATCCCCTGCCCGAGAAGACGTTTGAAGATATCACCCGCTATGGTGTGGCCATCAAGGGACCCCTTTCCACACCCGTGGGCCGCGGTTTCCGCTCCTTAAACGTGACGCTTAGGCAAAAATTGGACCTGTATGCCTGTGTACGGCCGGTGCGCTACATTCCAGGGGTCCCCGCGCCCGTGGCCCACCCGGAGCGGGTCAACATCACGATCTTCAGGGAAAACACAGAAGACCTGTACGCCGGGGTGGAATGGGAGGCAGGGACGGAGGATGCCAGAGCAGTACTCGAATTCATAAATGAAAAGCTGAAGCAGGCAGGCAGACCCGGTCTCTCTCTTGAAAGCGGGGTGGGCATCAAGCCCATGAGCGAGTTCAACTCCCGTCGGCTGGTGCGCAGGGCCATTCAATATGCCCTTGAGAACGGATACGAGAGTGTCACCCTTGTTCACAAAGGGAATATCATGAAGTATACGGAAGGGGCGTTTCGCGATTGGGGATACGGGGTTGCCCGGGACGAGTTTCCGGCACAAACTGTTACTGAGGCGGAATTATACGAGAACTTTAACGGTGATATTCCAAAGGGCCGGATCGTCATAAAGGACCGTATTGCTGATTCCATGTTTCAGCAGTTATTGCTGCGACCGGAAGAGTATGGGGTCATCGCGGCACCCAACCTGAACGGAGATTACCTGTCCGATGCGGCCGCGGCCCAGGTGGGGGGCCTGGGCATGGCGCCGGGGGCAAATATCGGAGACCGCTGCGCTCTTTTTGAGGCAACACACGGCACAGCGCCCAAGTATGCGGGTCTCGATAAGGTCAACCCAAGCTCGCTCATATTGTCCGGCGTGGAGATGTTCCGGTTTATAGGGTGGGTAGAGGTGGGAGACGTGATCGTTCAGGCCCTGACACGGACCATTGCCCAGGGAACAGTCACATATGACCTGGCACGCCAAATGGAACGTGCGAGGGAGGTGAAGTGCTCGGAGTTTGGCGCGGCAATTGTAGAAAATATCGTAAAACTTTAGGACTTTGCAATAATCAGGGTTAAGAAATGTTGTGATACGCCACACATATCCACGAATGTGGTCAGGTCTGGGGCCGGCGACCATACCATCGGCTCTCTGTCCAGCCGTGCTTTTCGGATAAAGATGGCCTGAAGCCGCGATTTTTTTCTTGACATTATTTTTTACAGGGACTAATAGTCTTCACCATGGATTCAGAGAGAAAACAAATTTTAGCGACTGATCTTAGAAACTGGTGGTGGCACAATTCCAACAGGGAGGTGTGCCCCTTTACGTTGATATAGTTTAAGATACTGTAAAACATATGAACCGCGGGCCCCTCTCAGGGTCCCGCGGTTTTTTATTTGGTGCATTGAGAAAAGAGGCCGTGGGGCAATAATTCCCACGGCCTTTTTATTCTTGCATTGAAAACCTGGTCCTCT
>JAFDAP010000138.1 GCA_019313765.1 Deltaproteobacteria bacterium
AAAGAAAAGGAGGTTATGATGCCATTGTTAACAGATCGTATGATTCGAGCAGCCAAGCTGGATGTAAATGTGTACGAGGAGGTCGAAGCTGACAAGTCAGCCATGGGCCAGGCGATGTGGGTGGTTGTTCTTTCGAGCGTCGCTGCAGGCATTGGGAGCAGCGGAACGACAGGGGTTTCTGGGCTCTTAATCGGGACAATAGTTGCTTTGATAGCATGGTTTGTTTGGGCATTCATAACATACTTTGTTGGAACAAAAATCCTGCCTGAACCACAGACAAGCGCTGATTATGGTGAACTTTTGCGGACCATAGGTTTTTCAAGCTCACCCGGCGTCATCCGGATTTTGGGTATAATTCCGTTTTTGGGCTGGGTCATCAATATCATTGCGGGGATATGGATGCTTATTGCCATGGTTATTGCTGTAAGGCAAGCTCTTGATTACAAGAGTACGGGGCGTGCTGTGGGTGTGTGTTTGATTGGATGGATTATTCAGTTCATTATTATCTTTGGCGTATTTTTTCTTTTCGGTGGGGGTGGACAACCTTCATGATAGGAAACAATTACAGCTCTCATCCTATGGAGTTCTCCCCAAGAGGAACACTACAACAATGTTCGGCACCGAATAGCAAGAGAAGTTAAGGCTGTTAATTTATTTTTTTGTTCAAGGGCGAATACGTGAAAAGGTCAAGCAGATCCTTCATACCCACCAATGGGGCGGAAGACTGGAAAAGCCTCTTGGCTGAACCTGACAAACAATGGCGGTCAGGTTATTCAGCGAAAGCGCTGGCGTATTGTAGAAAGAGAGAAAAGGGGACAGGCAAATAATACTTGATAAGCCCTGTCTTTCGAAATATACTGTCGAACAGGTTTTGATTTTCTATCTTGTAAAGAGAAGGAGGAAGATATTCAAAAAACCTCTCTTACCGTTAAGGGTCAGCTTCCTACCAATAAAAATAGACCGTATTAATTCCATTCGATATCGTCTTCTAATTATTCATTGATTCTGTGAATCCTTTCAAAACAATAACTTGCCCGTCCCCTTTATTCTAACCACAAGCTGTTACGGTTGTCCTTAAAATGAAATAGGTTTCCCCGTCCCTATGACTCGATTATCCTCTCCAGTTCGTCAAAAGGTATGAGCCAGCAGACATCATAAGGTTGCAGAGTCACACCAAGCTTTCCGTCTTTAGCGATCCAACCTCGTTTCCCCACAAGATCGTACCAGTGGCCTTTCTCAACGCCGAGTTCAGAGAGGGGTATCCCTATTTGGCAAACCCTACCGGTCACATTGGTCATGGCCAAAATATGCTGATCTCCGTCAGGGGATATTCTCAGAACTGTAAAAATATCTGGAGAGATTATCAGAACACGTTGATCTCCGTTAGGATGGAAAGCGCACTGCTGCACCCGGATATTCCCTATCCAGCTTAGCTGGCGAGCGATATGTGAAAGCTTGGAATCGCGGTTTTTTAATTTTTCAACAAGTGACTGTTCTTTAACCACCTTACGGTTGATATCCCGCTTTGACTTCGTCCTCAAAACCGCGCCGATGTCGTTGCGGGTACCGATCAACCCATGAAAATATATGGCCGGCACACCCCGAAGAGCAAAGGCAATGCTCCTTGATGCAATAAAGCGTTTTACCTGTAAGGAAATATCCTCATCGCTGCTATCATGATTGATGGCGCTGAACCACGTGGCGTTGATTTCGTAAGGTTCGTCCTTGCCATCCTTCCCTGTTTTGTAAGACACAAAGGCCCCGTGTTCCCTTGCCGTTTGAATGATGAAATCGATATCTTCTTTGGGCAGGATGTCCCTCACTCCCATGAGCCCGATGCCGTCGTGGGTATCGAGCATGTTGAGGAAAGTCGTAGAATTGGAGATGTATTTCAGATCCTTTGCCCACCGGGAGAGAGCGGTTGCATCTTCCCTGTAAAAGGTGTGCAGGACAAGTGGAGGCAGGGCAAAGTTATACACCATCTGTGCTTCATCATGGCCATTTCCGAAGTAGGAGACGTTTTCTTCATGGGGCACATTGGTTTCGGTGAGTACAGCGGCCCAGGGCGCCACCACATTGAAAACATCACGCAGAAGTTTGATAATTTCGTGCGTCTGCTCCAGATGTACAGAGGACGTTCCAGGTTCTGCCCACAGATATGTCACGGCGTCCAAGCGAAGGATATCAGCCCCCCGGCGCACATACAGGAGCATGGTTTCAATGATAAACATGAGCACAGCCGGACTTTTGTAGTTAAGGTCTATCTGATCTGTTGAGAAGGTGGTCCACACATATCTATCGCCCTCAATTGTACGGAATTTTGTCAGGAGATCAGAGGTTCGGGGACGTACGATGATCTTACGCTGCTCCGGTGTGAGTGCATCTTGGGATGTGTATGCAATGGCAATATTCTTGAAATACGGATTTCCATTCAGGAATTCCTGAAACGCAGGACTCTTTGAGGAGATGTGGTTGAGGACCCCGTCAAACATGAGCTGGTAACGCTTTCCCATCTCCTCAATATCCTGCCAAGACCCTAAGTTAGGATCAACGCTTTGAAAGTCAGTGACGGAAAACCCCTTATCAGAAGAGTAGGGAAAAAAGGGGAGGATGTGCAGGGTATTGAAGGTATCTCTGAGACCGGGACGCTGCACAAATTCGTCCAGACAGGCCAACGGAGAATGGCCTTCCCCGCGAAGCAGATCACCATAAGTGATGAGAATCATATCCCGTTCCGTAAAACGGTTTTGAGGATCAAACCTCTTTTCCTGGTCGATCATTTCCTGAGGCTTATGGGCGTAATGTACCCTGAGAATTCTTTCGAGCTCCGGCATATATTTTTCAGCCACTGCTTTCCCGTAAAGAAACCGTAGCCTGCCCATCATCCTCTCCCGTGCTTTGCCAGGGATTTCCAGGAGTGGCCTCGAATAGTCCGGTTGCGCATAGTGAGGATCTCGCATCCACTGACTCGTTTTTTTTTCGCTGTAACTTCCGGAATAATCTCTTGATTCTGAATTTTCCATTGCTTACCTTTTCTCCTTTTAAATCAATACTCGAAAACCTCCCTGCCTCAGGCTTATAAAAAAATATAAAAAAGGGACGGGCAAATAATAATTTTTAAGGGATAAGATCTCTCTTCTCTAAGGGGCAATATAAAAGACCCAGGGAGATGTGTCAAATAGGATGACGGCAAAAGAGGACGGGCAAATAAAAGAGAAGATTGGTGTGGATTCGGAAGTGGAATTTGTGACCGAAGGCGACGAAAAGTCTGTGGCCCTTTACAAGTTCCTGCAAGTCGTCGAGGAATAGCAGGGACGTCACTCTGCCAGGTTCTTCAGGGGTTGCCCTGCCTTGAGCCTCTTTATGTTGTCCGCCACCGCACTGCCCAGGGCGCTGAAGGACTGCTCGGTCACCCCGGCGGTGTGGGGGGTGATAACCACCTTGGGATGATTTAAAAGGGCGGAGCCGGGGTCCGGGGGCTCCGAGTTGAGAACGTCCAGACCGGCCCCGGCGATCCGACCGCCGTCGATCGCCACAAGGAGTTCCTCTTCGTTTACGATCGGTCCCCGGCTGATGTTGATCACATAAGCGCTGCTCTTCATACGGCTGAAAACCTCCCGTCCCAGAAGGCCCCTGGTCTCGCTGCTCAGAGTGACGGTAGAGATCACGAAGTCAACCTCGGGCAACAGGTCGAACAGGCTCTCAGGGCCGTACAACCCTGCCAGGCCCAGGGCTTCGGCGACCTCCTTATCCTGGACAACATCGCTGGCAATCACCTCCATGCCCATGGGCTTCAGCCGCCTGGCCAGGGCGCGGCCCACCGCGCCCAGCCCGATGATCAGGGCCTTACGGTCGATCAGGGCCTCTCCGCACGGGCGTCCCCACTCTCCGGCCACCAGGGCTTTCTGAGTAGCCTTGAAGTATCGGGAACAGGCCATCATCAGGAACAGGCCGCCTTCGGCGGTACATTCGGCATGAACCGGGGCCTCATGTCCGGGCACATTGGCAACCTGCACGCCTTTGGATGCGGCCGCGGCCATATCAACCCCCTCAAGGCCCACACCGAACTGCTGGATGAGCCTGAGGCCAGGGGCTGAGTGAATGATTTCTGCCGTGATCCGGGCCATGGCCGGGATGATAACCTCTGCCCAGTGCGCCTCATGGGCCACTTGATACTGCCGGCAGACCCGGATCTCGTCTTCGGTCAGCAGCCGGGTAACAGTATCTATCATAGCCGGGAACATATCGTCGCAAATCAGTATTCTCATTTTGTCTCCCTACCACTTTACCTTTCCACGAAATGCACCTGGACGCCGGTTTCAAAGGCGTGCTTCTGAAAGCGGCCGCTGATGCCTTGACAACCTTCAAAAATGACGGTTCGAAAATCGGGGCCGAAATGCTTCTCCAACCGTTTTGCGATCTCATGGACCCGCAGGGAAAATGTATGACAGCTGAGGTTCTTATGAAACAACACCCCATCTGCTTCGAACTTATTGACGCTGTCAATGTATATTCGAACCCTCTGATCAATGGTCATGTTGGTGTACATGGCTGTGTAGGTGCGAGCCATACTGTTCATCAGGGAGTTGTAGTCTGTGGTGTCCAGTTCCTTACGCCAGGCGTCCAGATAAGTCGATCCCACCACGGCGATCCCATCTCCGGCTAAACTTTCTTGTAACTCGCGGAAATTATACCATGTTGCCAAATTATCCCACAGGAGACGGTGCCGTTCCCGGCCAACCACGCCGGCATCGCCTTCAACGATCTCCTGGGTGGCATCGATAAGCTGCTGATAATAATCGATGGCCTGCTGGGTGCCACGTTCAGAAACGATCAAAGCCATATGAGAAAATCCTTCGAAGGCAGTGATGGGAGAGGGCTTTAGGGTACCCATGTCCAGGTAGCGCTGCCACAGCTCCAGGGCCCGGCGCGATCTCTCGGCCACTTCAAGGAAATGGTCCCGGTCGAAGCGCCGGCCGGTGACATTCTCCAGCAAGGTGATCAACCCGTCAAGTTGAGCGCGCACGTACATTACACGTTCATTGTCCAGAGATCCGTCATAGCGATCGCCGACATTGATCATCCCGTAAGGTTTGCCTCCGTACATTTCGCTCAAGTGCTTAAACCATTCACAGATGACCCGGCACTGGTTATCGCAGGTCAGGAGGATGTCCGGCTCAGCCAGTTTGATGATGGGCCGACCCTTGGCGTCCGGAAGATTGTCCACTTCAAGCCCGCCCCAACCGTCGACCATGTAGCCGGTGTTAATTAGTGTCCATCCATTAATGGGCGGTTTTTGATCTGAGAAAAGTGAATGCCATTCATTATTAAAGTGTTGGTCGCAAAAACAAGAGATGCGACGGTACATTCTTGGCAAAACAGCAAGAACGGCTGAAATCAGACACACCTATCCCCCGGTTACTCGGGTCTAAAAGTATAATTAATCAGTAGATGTCAGACTTGTTGTTTCCTGGCCAACGTCATCAGGTTTGCAGAAACAATAGACGCCCACACATAGCTTTTGAATGAACGATGTGATTTCCATATGCATCTTGCAAACCCAAAGCATCTCTTAAGCCATGAAATACCGGATTCAATTCCGGCACGGAAATTTCGTAGTCGTTTGTACACCCATGTACTACGGCACATCTCTTCCTCTTCAAGACCACGTTTCTTGGCAAAGCAAACGTCCTTTATGCCTTTTGAGGCGAATCCACCGTCCAAGGCCACCTTAAGAGGATAGTAGCCGTATATTTCTTTGTGACGATCCAGCATCTGATCAGTCAGTTCAGTGTCAGCAGGATTACCATCAAGGATCAAGCAATCGGTTATGAGGTTGGAGCACCCGCCAGTCAAACAAACCTTGTGGCCATAAAATGTGTCCCGGCGATCTTTAACAATGATGTCAGTGTGAGGTTCAAAGATAGAAACAATTTTGTCACAAGCAGGGACAGATTCACCATGAATCACCCTCCGGGTGGTTTGGTCTATAACAGCAAGAGTTAACCGGATGACTTCTTTCAATTCTTCAGCCATACCCTGTGCTGCCATCGTCAGGCTGGGGTTTTTAAAAGGGAAAGTCTCAAGTAAAGACACCGCGTTATGCGCATAGTTCACCGTCTTATGAGTGACTTTGAGAAGATCTTCGTATTGTTTCTTACGGGCCTTTTTGCTTTTTGCATTCATGACCCCTAACATCCTTCGCTTGGCCCTCTTGGTATGATCACTGAATGGTATGTCTGAGTCATCAAATCGTTCACTGATCTGGCCGAGCATTCGAGTAAGGACTCTAACAGAGTCCCAAAGAAGAGTTGCATCTGTTGGCTCATGGATATTGGAAGAAACCACTGTGCAATCGATTCGAGACTGTTTGCCTTTTTCAATCTTTTTGTCCTGGGCATAGGCAACCAGGATGCGGTTGACGGCTTCCCAGGTTTCCGATGATATGGCTTTAATATTGTTGCACAGGGCGGACTTTTGGAATCCTTTATCAGCAATGCCTATTCGGCAGAAACCACGATAACAGACAGAATCGAGAAGATGAAAAGCCAGTTCCTCATAACTGTAGCCCTCCATTTGTTTGATGATGGCAGCCCGCAGGACTTGCTCTGCGCTCATTCCCTCGGCCCCGGTATCCGTGCGCGATACGTCACGGGTAAGATCTTGCAATACCCAGTCGTAAATGATAGGATTGGCATCAAGAATTCGGCTGATGCCTTCCAGTTCCACGGCGTGGGGATGATCTATGCTGGTTATGGTAAGCGGCATCTGTTTTTGAGTCTTTTTGCGCATTTTTTGGTGGCTCCTTTCTTCGTTTTTGTTGTTATATCAATTGTTTGCACTCTTTTTATAACAACTTATCGGAGAATTTGTCCACCTTAAAATGCGCATTTTTTGTATTTATTTCAGATAATTAAACCTTCATGGATAGACACTAATTAGCTCGTAGGCGCAGCCCAGCCGGTCCAGTCCGACCGCTTCGGCCTTGCGGGCCATCCCGGCCTGGCCCCGGGCGATGAGCAGGGCGGCGTGGTTTTCCGGGTAGACCGTGGCCAGGTGGGGCTCAAAAGACTTGACGATTTCCACCGGAAACATGGCCGTGACATAAGCCACCGGTCGTCCTTCGGCCTTGGCCGTAAGGGCCCGCTGATAATGCTCCGTCATGAGCCGGCCCTGTAATCGATGTATTTCCTTCAGTTTTTCAGTCAGCATAAAGTCCTCTTCAGAAGATGTCTTGTCTCTTGGTAACTGCCTGGAAACGGGCACGTACCGCGCTATCGGTGCACCGATCCATTTCGCGCCGGTAGTCCTCGGTTTTGAACTCCTTAATTCCATCCGGCCCGACCACGTACAGAACGTCATGGCCGTCGGCGTCCTTGTCGGGAGTCCTTTCGATAAATTCTTGCATCAGGTCCGATTTCCTGACTTTGTGGGTCTCCGTGCGGGGCAATTCGGTTATCAGGCGGATGAATCCGGGCTGGGCGTAGGGGGGAATCTCCCTGTGAGAGAAAGACAGGAACTTATGGAGTTCGAACTTGCCCGGATCATCCAACTCCAAAACGAAAATAGGGTTGTCATTTTCGGTGCTGTCCACAAAGGGGATGCCGATGACCGCGGCGCCATTAACTCCCGGATATTTGAGGATGATTTCTTCCACAAAAGTGGCGGAGAAGTTCTCACCTTTGGTCCTCAGGCGGTCGGCTCCGGTGCGACCCAAGAATATGACGTAACGCTCACCGTCTCTTTGCTCTATGGCGCCGAGGTCGCCCATATGATAGTCGCCCTGGCCGTCAACTCTTTCGGCCGTCTCCCGGGGGAGGTTGTAATAACCCGAAAAGGCTGAATCGCCTAAGGTTTCCTGGCTGACTACGATCTCGCCCACCGACTTTTCGAAGTTGGTGATGTTCCCGTTTTGATCCACCACCGCCGGTTCACATTCCCGGCCGGTGAATTCCTCCACAATCCTGACGTCCTTGCCCGGGTTTACTCGCCCCACGCTATAGGCCGGTGTGTCGGCGGTGACCATGGCCACAGCCCCGACCTCGGTTGATCCGTAGGCCTCGGAAAATATGTCCAGACCGAAGACACGGGTAAAGGCCTCACGATTGGCTGCGTTGGTGCCGGTGCTTACCACCGTCCTCAAGGGTAGGTTGGAGTAGTCTGCCTCGTAGCCCACGGTTCCCAGAACGTAGTTCACCGGATCGCCCACGCTGTTCCAGATGGTAACCCCGGCTTCGCTTATGTCCTTAAGAAACTTAGAGGCACTAAATCGCCGCCGTAATAATACCCGGGCACCATTGACCAGGGCAGGCAGTAAGTTTATATACAGCGAGTTGGAATGGTTCAACGGCATGCAGATATACCCCACGTCGGTTTCGGAGTAGTCCAGAAGGGTACTCATGACCAGACCAACGTCCATACTCTTTTTCCAAAGGACCTCGATACCCTTGGGTGCACCGGTGGTTCCTGATGTGAAGATTATGAAACCGGCGTTATCGTCGTCCAAGGCAACGGGCGTGAAATCCAAACCCTTGCAACGGTCCAGCCGCTTCTCTATGGTAGTCACATCGGGCGGGTGGTTGGCGGCCTGTTCCCGGCGCGAGATAACATAGCGCGGATAAAGATCGCCCAAACCATAACGTTGATGTGAGTCCATGAGTGACTCTACAAAGGTGCGGCCGGTCTTTGGTTGCTCAACCTCGTCGGCAAAGACAACCTCAACATCCGTTTTATTGATATCGATCGATAGTTTTTCCCCAACCTGAGCATTATTAATCCCAACCAGGGTCGAGTTGGTAAAGGCGCAGCCGCCGAGCAAATAGATCACCTCAGGGGTGTTCTGCATGAAAAAGCCCACATGGAAACGGGGTGCCTCAAGTTTGCCCTTCTCCTCCCTGATCTGATGTATCATCGCCCCATAATTTAGGGATTTTTCATATAAGGCGGCGAAGCTGACCCTCTGCAAAGCCTCATCCTCATCGCGGTACATGAGGAAGGTACGGTCACGGGCTTTTGGATCAGTCCCATAAAACTGTATAACCTGGGCCAGATTTAAGCCGTTCACCTCATCCAAACCCATCGAACTCACTCCTTTCATCTGTTGTATAACCCACGGGGCTGTTGAATCAGGGCAGTGAAATACTTTTGAATTCTTGCTGGCAACATAAAGCCCGTCGTTTGTCTGAATAGTGACTGGCGATGAACTGGGTTTTGGCCGAGATTGACCCCATTTTGATTTCAATCTCAAGTATTTCTGTATGGGATAATTCGCCTGTCCTCATTACTTCACTCTCTAATTGAAGTCATTTTTTCTTTTTCAATTTTGGTTATTTTGTAATCGTAATACCATACACCAACTCGCCCAATCAAGGCATAATTCGCCTGGTCCCTTTTACTAATGCGTCGGAAAACGCAATCAAAGGAGCTTTGCTGTTTAACTGAACCTTTGAACCCTGAACCCGTGAACGGTTACTTTTTTTACCACAATCGCTTCATTTTTTTCTTGACAACAATTCAAAGCTGTTTTAAATAGAGAACAAACGATTTCTATAGAGAACATCATGCATGTTCGGAGTGAGAAGAATGAAGACGGAATATAAAAGAGTCCCGGCGCTGGATAAATGCTTCAGTATATTGGAACTTTTTTCTAAGGAAAAAAAGTCGTTGGGTATTAGCGAAATATCAAAAACGCTAAACTTCAATAAAAGCACGGTCTTCAATATGGTTTACACCCTCACGGATTTAGGTGTTCTCGAAAATGGTGATAATAAGTTTCGTTTCGGACCAAGACTGTATGTGCTTGGTAAGGCGGCTGGAGAGGGTTCTGGGTGGATCCATACGGTTCATCCCTATTTGGAGGAGATAAGCCAAAAGACGAATTTGACGGCATTTCTGGGTATGCGTTCGGACCTCGAGGCCATCATATTAGATAAAGCAGACTCGGCTATGGACCTAAGAATCTCCTCTGAAATCGGAATGAGAATCCCCCTTGTTGCTGGAGCACATGGAAAAGTCCTTCTATCGCAACTCCCGGATGCAAAGATCGAGAAAGTCCTTCAACAGAACGTCCTCAAAAGATTTACACCCCTCTCCTGTGTAACCAGAAAGAAATATAAGGAAATGGTAAAGAAGGCCGGAGAAGATGGTATTGCCATCGATAAAGAGGAATATATTGAAGGCGTCCGAGCATTAGCTGTTCCTTTAAATGTCAACAGGAAGGTCTTGCAGGTTGCTATTTGGGCGGTCGGCCTGAAAGGGCAACTTAAAGATGAAGTTATTCCTTCATATTCAAATCTCCTAAAAGAGATAGCAAAAAAGATCGAGGACCGTTTTGCTTCATGATGAACAGATCTCCTGTTGGCAGGTCCTATTGATCTCAAGCGACAAGACTATGAGACCTTTGAAAAACGCCCCCTTTTGGCCAATCCCCCGCCTGTAACGGGACAGGTCGGCGTCAGGCTCAA
>JAFDAP010000139.1 GCA_019313765.1 Deltaproteobacteria bacterium
TTTTTTTAAAGAGATATAAGACCATTCATACCCCGAAATAAGCCGCCTTTACCTCCGGATTATCCATCAGTTCGGGGCCGGTGCCAGATAGTGTCAACATCCCGTTTTCAATAACATAGCCATAATCTATCATGGGCAGGACCGGCCTTGCAAATTGCTCGCTTAAGAGGACCGTTATGCCTGAAACATTCTTGAGATCCTTAATCGTCTCAACAACTAAATTCTGCATCATGGGACTGAGACCCAAAAGAGGCTCATCAAGCAACAGGAGGTTTGGCCTGGCAACCAGGGCCATGCCAATGGCTAACATCTGCTGTTCGCCGCCGCTCAGGAAACCAGCCTTTCTGGATCTCAATTCAACAAGAGTGGGGAAAAGCTCAAAGACATGCCGGATCATCTCCTTCACCTGAGTGTTCTTCCTCAAATAGCCGGCCATCTTCAGATTTTCAAAAACACTACTTTCAGGGAAAATAGGATGCCGCTCCCGGCATAGTACGATACCTTTTTTTACTCTCTCGTGTGGCCGTGTCTCAATGATATTCTCCCCTCTGAAAACGATCTCTCCATAGACGGTAATACGCTCTCCTCCCCTCCTCTTTTCCTTGATACGCATGTCAATAATGAGACCGGAGAGGGTATTCATAAGTGTAGTCTTACCGGCGCTGTTTGAGCCGATGACACCTACGATCTGGCCCTCCCGAACATCCATACTGAAATCGTTCAGGGCTAAGGCGTTTTCAAAAAAGACCATTAAATTCTTAACCGAAAGCATAATCATCTTTATTCTGTCTCGCTCCCTAAGTATGCCTTTTTGACCGGCTCACTTTCCATAACCTCACTTCCTGCCCCTTCTGCTATCTTCTGGCCGTAATTCAGGACCATGATCCGGTCAGCAATACGAAACAGTTCCTTTAGGCGGTGCTCTATCATGATAATGGTCTTTCCCTGGAATCTGAGTTTTTCAATAATGGGTACAATACTTGCGACTTCTGCCAGGCTGAGACCCGAAAATAGCTCATCTAAGATGATGAGATCAGGCCGCAGGGCCATGCTCTTGGCTAATTCAAGCCTTTTCAGGTAACCCTGGGGAAGGGCACCGGCTTTCTTATAAGAGACACGTGCATCCCTCTCAAACCCCACCTCTTCCAACAGGTCAAGGGCCACTGCATCCCGGTCTCCATATTTTCCACCCGCCAATTTTTTTACCCTTGGGGAATAAAGCGGAATAATCATATTCTTGAAGGCAGGGAGCTGGTAAAAAGGCCTGACCATCTGAAATGTCCGTGCAATACCAAGACTCACTATCTTATAAGGTGCTAATCCCGTAATCTTTTTATCCTTAAATTCTATCTTTCCCGAATTAGGTTTTACAAACCCGGTAATAAGGTTTACCAGGGTGGTTTTCCCTGAACCGTTGGGTCCGATAATACCCAGGAGATCACCTTCTTTAAGTTCAAAGCTGACATTTGAGAGGGCCATAACACCGCCAAATGACTTGGTCAGATCTGAAACCTTGAGTAATGGGGATGACTGATTCATTCTACCTCAACCCATCTTTCAAATTGATGATACTTTCTCTGGATATAATGGAAAATACCTTCCGGCAGCGCAACCACAAAGATAACCAAAAAAAGCCCGTAGAATACGATCCTGAGTGCGCCTAAGGCCCGCAGGAGTTCGGATAAAGGCACCAGGATGAAAGCGCCTAACAATGGTCCTGCAAAGGTTCCCGTGCCGCCCACTACTGCTGCGGCTATCGGCATAATGGCATAGTCAAGGGCAAATCCGGGCATGCCTGCAAACATATCCAAATGGGTCCCGAATGCCCCTGCAAAAGAACCCACAGAGGCCGCCAAGAAAAGGACCTGGGTCTTATACCAGTATATATTGAGCCCCGCATTCATCACGGAGCGGTCATTGTCATTAATACCTTTGATGATCAACCCATAGTCTGAATCCATAATTCTTCGAAAACCGAACAACGAGGCCAGGACCGCCACTTGGATCACATAAAGGGCCGTCAACTGGTTTGGAAAAGGGGTAAGACCGGTTAGGCCCTCTGTGCCCCCCAATATACGGGTCGCCTCCACAAGTCTTGAAAACATAAGGGGAAGGACCAGGGTCACCATGGCAAAATAGATACCCCTCAGCCTCAGCACGGGAAGAAGCGCAACCGTGCCCAAGAGACCTCCCCCGATCATGGCAACAGGAATTGTAAACAGAGGGGACCAGCCCCAGTAATAATTCAGCGTACCAGCAATATATGACCCGATTCCAAAAAACAGGGATTGCCCCAATGAGACAAGTCCTGCTGATATAAGCATGTCCCAGCTAATGGCTAAGAGCGCATAGATCGCAGTAGAAATAATGATTTCCTGCCAGTAGGGGCTAAATAGGGGGGTAACACACAAAAGGAACACCACTGGGACTGCCCTTGGCATCAGGAGGTAAAGCATTTCACGGTAGGAAGACAGGGCAAAAATATCCTCTGAACGGGCCTTTATACCCCTGTCAATTCTTTCTTTCCGCTTTTTCATCAACCCCCTATATCCTCTCCTCAAGCTCTTTCTGACGGCTAAAGAGTCCCGAGGGCTTGACGGTCAGCACAACTGCAATCGCAATCAGGCTAACAAGCATCATCCAGTGCGGCTCCAGATAGTTGGCCGTAAAGGTCTGGGCATACCCAATCAGCACACTCGCAACAAGAACGCCCACCGTGCTTCCCAATCCTCCGACAATGCATACTGCCAGGGCATTTATCAATACCTCGTAGCCTCCCTCCACGGCAATCGTACCCAATGGCAGTATCACAATGGCGGCGACCGCTGCAAGCCCGGACCCAAAGGCCATGCTCAGGGCACCGATACGATCGGAGTCAATGCCAAAGGTGAGCGCTGTTCTTTCGTCCTGGGCAATGGCACGAAAGGCCAATCCGGTTTTTGTATGATGAGTAAAGAGATAAAGAACCAACGTTAACCCCACTGCAATCAGGGCGATGAATATCCGCTGAAGGTCCACATATACATCTCCAATGGCAATACTGCCGTCATAAAAAACAGGGAGGGTATACTGAAAACCGACAAAATCAAAATACCTAAACAGCTCCATAATAGCCAGTCCGAGTCCGAAAGTTGCCATGACTTCGGAGATGGTAATACCTTTTATCCTCAAAATGATCAGGTAATAGATCATTAGACCGAGAACGGAAGAGCACAGAATAGAGATCGGTATGGAGAGCAGATAAGGGACGTGGAGGCTATTCAGTAAAATCCATGTCATGAAACCTGAAAAGATATAGACAGCCCCATAGGCAAAATTGGCCACCCCGCTGATACCGAACGTCAGGCTGAAGCCTATGGCAACAAGGGCTAAAATGGAACTGTTAACAAAACCGTAAATGAGCGTTCCAAGAAGCATGGAAAATCCCTACCGGGAATTGAGGGATTGAAGATTGTCGATTGAAGGATTCCTCAATCCCAAAATTCCCAAATTTGATAACCTCGTAAAAAGTCGCTTCGCGCCTTTTTACTCGGCGGAGGAGGGCTACCCCTCCCCCTATTTGAAGTGAATTCAAGTGGTTCCACCCTCTCCGAGGCGTAGGCTCTACCCTCCGGCCTGGAAGCCCTACCGGCTGGAAGCGGAGCCGGAGGCCCACCCCAGGCCGCCGGATCGCAGGTGGATTTTAGTTGAACCCGTGAACGGTTACTATATTTTTTACTTCGCCGATTTAAGCCCTTCAGGAAGCTGAATTTTTCCTTCGGCAACCGATCCTGGATAAACAACAACCCTCTTTCCTTTTTGCCATTGTATCATGCATCCAAGGGCTGTCTCTTTCGGGTCCTGACCATAAATTACCTGATGACCATCGTTGAACTTGATGCGGCCCATGGCCCCCATCCGATCCGTCTTTTCCAGTTCAGCCACGACTTTATCGCTGTCCAGGGTCCCTGCCCTCTCTATGGCCTCTTTCAGGACATAGATCATCTCGTATGCGGGGGCCGGAGAATGGCCTGCCTCAATAGGTTTGCCGTATCTCTTCTTATATTTTTCATAGAATTCGACAGACTTGGGAACTTTTTTACAGGGGAAACTACCGATTTCAAAGATGCAGTTCATGGCCCCATCAATCTTTTTGTCAAAGGTTTTCCAGGCGGCCGGGCCTGCTAATGGCGAAATAAAGCCTGCTACCAGGGCCGGTACGCGCATGGACTTCCATTGTTTGACGAGGATTCCACTCTGGGGCATATCAAATATCGGCAGGATAACCTGGGCCCCTTTTGCCTTTGCCTTCATCAGACCAGATGAGAAATCAGATGCGCCTGTCGGGTAGGCCTGTCGCCCCACGACTTCCCAGCCCATCTTGTCGAAAACGAGCTTGATCATGAGATCGCCCGTTTTTCTGGCCCAGGCCACGTCCTGGTTCATGATAAAGACCTTGTTAAAACCAAACTCCTTATTCAGGTGTCCCATTGTTCCGCCTAAATACTTGATGAGATATACTGCATTCAGGCAAACGCGAAATGTGTATTTATATTTGTCGTAATCCGTTTTTACCTTTTTCTCCATGGCCGGGGACATGGCGGTTCCCAAAATCATAGGGACCTTGTGCTGGCCCACCAGGTCCATACAGGCAATGGCACACTCTGACCTGAATGATCCGAATACAATAAAGTGGGCCTTGTCTTCTAAGATAAGTTTCTTGTGGGCCCTGATCACGTCAGAGACAGGGACGCCAGGCTCAGCCCCTCTTGCGTCGATGGCAACAACCTTTAAAAGACGTTTAACAGCGCCCACCTTGACACCACCGCTCTTGTTAATTTCATCCACGGCCATGTTGACACAGGCAAGTCCCTCTTTTCCTTCAAGAAATCCAAGCGAGGTGGGAACGCCCAAAATAATCGGTTCCACGGCAATGGCTTTGGTGATCGGAATTCCCCATACAACAAAAAGGCAAAGTACCAGGGACAAAAAAACAATTCTCCTATTCATGGCTTCCCTCCTTTTTGGGTGTCTCCACTTTTCGTGAAAAAATCACCCGGTTAAAATGATATGAAAATCCAAACCCCATATAATGAACTTTTGCGCGAAGCGCCTGATTTATTAGGACTTTATTTCATCTTCTATAGCCCTGCCGATTGCCTGGAGAAGGCTGAAATCTTTGTCTCCACGCACCTTCATGCTTTTATGATCGGAGATCCTTATGAAATAGAGCTTTTTCATCTTTCTTATCCCTGAAAAACTGGTCTCGATCTTCCAGGGGGAATCGAGTGGCAATACGGTATTCTTCGTGAAAGAAAGGATCCCGTAGTTCAATTGAATTCCGCCGTGACTAATAGAGACCGCACTGAAACCAAAAAAAGGGCTGTTAAAAAACCAGAATACAATGAGTACCCAGACGGAAAAGACTATCGTATGTTTGACCTTCTTTTTTGCAAGCGAACGTATCAACAGGAATACCACTATGCCTAAGGAAAAAAGCATAATCATATTCTGAACAAAGAGGGATTTGATAATAAATGTCTCCGGGTACATTTCCTTTATTAGCGTTTAACACAGAATATTCAGGAGTGTCAACCAGTTGCGCTAAGGCCTGCGAAACCTTATTCCTTGACAGTACAAAAAGCGTTTTGTATAGAG
>JAFDAP010000140.1 GCA_019313765.1 Deltaproteobacteria bacterium
AACTGTACGGATGTTCCCGTTCATCGTCACCACAGGAAGCGATAAGATCCCCAGACTCTTTCGCTCGATGGTTTTTCCCTGGTCCCGAATGATATTCATCGATTTCCAATTCTTTTTAACCCGTTTTCGGGATACCGATTCGAACCGACTCGCTCTAACATCCTCTCGTCGACTGTATTCCGAAGTAAATCTTCCACGTTCATCACGGCCTTCCATGTCTGAATTGTTGTGGCTTTCTCTGTAAGCTTTTGTTCTCTTCAGCGATGCGATAGAGTCATTAACCACCTCAGAGACTATCTGTGGCCATCCCAGATGATAGGCCAGCGCTACAATTAGCTCGAATCCACCACACGAATTGTGCTGTGTCTCTTCTTTATCATTCCGTGGCCTTCCCCTTCTTCGTATAGACAGACCAGGATAAAGTCTTTGTAATGCTCTTGTTACACCAGACGGGCTTAGCTTACAATCGAACTTTTTTTCAAGTGCTTGTCTGAGCCAAAGAGGACTTACTCCTGGGTCTCTTTCCATGCATCCCGCTATAAATGCTTCAGCTTCAGGACTTAGTTTTCTACGTCCCGCTTCTCTTCTCCCATCACGTACGCCTCTTTCGCCGAATTCTTTTAATCTATGCTGGTACACATAATACTGTGATAGACTAAACGGAACATTATTCTTCTTGAAATATTCCCTGAGGGGGAGTTTTGACTTTTCTATCTTCCCCAACCAGGATATGATAACATTAGTGCGATTATGTGTGATGGCTTGCATGGAGTTTTAATTCCCTCCCAGTTTAATCTCTCATGCCCAACCATAATTATACACTATGTTCTTAAATATGTCAAATATATTTTTATTGGCCGTAACTTATGTAGTACTAATATTTATTTCAGAGAAATCGAGGGGCTTATTTCGCGGAGTCGCGGCCCTTTTTTCCGGGCCTTTGGCGCAGACATTCGGCCTATCCTTCTTGCGCTGACGGTTTTGTCACTCTAAATTTATATAGAATCAGTAATTAGCCTCCAACCGAATCTGATCGTTCTCGTTGCTCCCACTATAGGTATAGTCTTTCATTAGAAGTGTGTTAAGGTATTATTTCAGTAAGTCCTAATGGGACATATGAACCAATGCTTGCTAATTAAATATAATAAAAGGAATTAGCGATCCAGGCTTATACGGAGGTATTAAAATAGGATGAAATAAAGCCTTGACATCTTTCAGGGTATTGTGTTATTATCGGTGAAATAATACCTTTACCCTGGGAGGGAGCTTATGGCCGTAATCTATCCGCATTTTCTGCAAGCCATCCTCGCGGTCCATGACCGTATGGAAAGTGGAATAGCATACCCGTTTTTCGACTCCGCATGTGCCTGCTACGAAGCTCTACGCGCTGTCCGATTGGATGGACTGGAAACGGTGCGCGCAATCGAGAAATACGGGCTCACCGAATACTGGTATCGAAAGTGTCTTGCGGCCTTCAACCGCAGCGGTGTTGCCGGGTTGATTGGCCTGGAGTCGGGTCAGTTGACCGAAGAGCTTTCTGTCGAAGCGGAGCGCATGGTTTTTGTCCTGAAAGCGGCACGGCCCTGGATACCTGCCACCAAGATGCGAATCATTCTGCAGGGCTTTGACTACGACATCTCCCTGCCACTGATGCGTCATCTCTACGCCTCCTACGGGTGGGCACAGGGAACGAAGCCATACCAAAAGGTAGACTTCCGGTCACTGAATCTGAAGGTGATGCAGCTGTGTGTGCTACAAAATCGATCTATTGCCCGGAAGTCTTTCCTGCACGCCGAGGATCATATGCAGGGTCTCTTAGAAGTGTTTCGTACACTGCATGCCAGGGGTGTCACCAAGCGCTATCCAGGCTCGCGGGTTTCCTTTGGGCAACACAAGGAGGACTTTCTTTCCTTGGGTCTGTTGGGGCTGATTGAGCGAGCGCGACCGGCATTCCGGAACTCCAAGGTGGGCTTCAGGGAGGAAGGCCGTCTCATCCTGTCTAAGATTCAACACCCAACCAGAGGACAGGCTCACTACCAGAGGATTCTGCAATCAAAGAAAATCGAGGTGGATCCCACATGTGTGACGAAGATCTTCACGAGGTGGAAGGTCAATGATTTTCGGTCCAGGTTCAAGGGTGATCTACAGCGACTATTGGTACCTGAGGTTGAGGCCAAAGGTGAAGAGGCCGCTGTACGGTTGCCCGTGGCAATGGCGATGAGATTAGACAGAGGGTTTGTATCTTTTCTAAAGCAGCTTCCGAGTGAACCCATTGCTCTTGCCAATCCCGGGCTCTTTCTCTTCCTTCCCTATTTGGATCGTTTGAGGATCTTTGACAAGGCCGCCTCCCTTTTTGATATAGACCCTGATCGAGGCTACAGTTGGTTCTCCCTGCTTCTTCTCTCCCTTGGTCGTGTACTTCAAGGGCTCTCCAGCGTGTCTAAGGCGTGCCGGACCCATGAGCTCAGCCTGCCGCTCGCGGCGGGTCTGGTAGGAATGCCGAGCAAGGACTCGCTTCTGAATGGTTTAGCCGTGATTACGGAAGGTGAACTACTGAGTCTCAGGAGGCATTTGACCAAGGCCATAGCCGAGCAGGGACTCATCAAGGCGAAACGAATAGCGTTTGATTTTCACATGAGAGATTTCACCGCAGATGATGTACCGCTGAAGAACATCGGCAAAGGCCCTTCCCCGAAGCGCAAGATATGCTTTCCCGGCTTCCGTCCCCATCTGGCCTGGGATGTGGACACCGGGCTGCCGATTGCCCTTGAGTTCCGTAACGGCAGTGCACGGGCAACAACCACGATCAGAAGATTCATCCGGGAACTGCTCAGCAGCACTCTGGGAGAGCACATTATTGAACACGTGTATCTTGATAGCGAGTACACAGGTGGGTCGGTGTGGCGATTCATCGTTGATTCCGAGCAGGGCCTGGGTGCCGACCTAACCATGTGCATCAAGCAGAACCCAAGGGTCAAACAGTACATGAAGGCCTTTCTGGAAACTAAGCCGACATGGCTATTCTATGATGAGGAGCATACCTACACCGAACAGACGTTCACAATCCCAATCCGGCAAACGGATAAATCACTCAAATGCGTGCTCAAACGCAAGGAATCCACCGGAGCGCTACGGTGCTTCGGCTCTACAGTTATGAGCCTTGATGGCAGGGCGATACTTTCAGAATATGGCTTACGGTGGATCATCGAGAACGGGATCAAGGACCTCGTTGAGAACTACTTCTTTGACAACAACCCGGGCATAGACCCGCATCGCATCAACATCCATTACTTCATTGTCACCCTTGCTCGCAGTCTGTATGAAATGCTCTGTCGTGATTATCGGGAAGCTCAAAATCCCGACGGCAGCAAGAAAACAATCGGCACCCTGAGATCAGAGTTCATGATGGGCGCCAACGCGGTGCTGTGTCGCAAAAAAGACGAGTTGATCCTCACCTGGATGGATGCCTATCCGGAGAAGTACCACGAGCCAATCAAGGCACTGCTGCATAAACTCAACGAAAGCAAATCCCGGCAGCTTCCATTCCTTGGTGATCTGAAGATCAGATTTGAAATCGTCCCGCCCAGACCGGAGGCTTTCCGGAACCAATTCAGGAGACAGCACCTTGAAATTTGACCCCGACGAATCTAAGCACCCCTTCGAAATAAGCCACTCGATTTGTCTGTATTATGTTAGTGTCAGTTGCTAATAGGCACATTAGAATATAGTAAACAGACATATAAAGCAGTTATTACGGCCAAATAGTTGAGCAATACAAAAATATAGCTTCTAAACACCCATTAATAAATCACTATTGTGCCCTAAATGACTTGACATATTAATCCATTCTTACTAAAATTAATTAAAATTTATGATTTTGAAAGGATGGATATCATGGATAAAAAAGAAGCTTTACAAAAGATGGGAGCTCTGAACAAGAATCCTGATAAAGTCAAATTTAGATTATTTCAAGAAGGTGGAAGGTTCTTTGATCCTAATGACAAGCTTCAAGTTAAATATGAAATGCTTCGTGCTGTTCAAGTCGATGGTCTTCCGGTAAATGTTGTTTCTCATACATTCGGATACTCTCGAGAAACATATTATACTGTAGCCCGTAATTTTGAACTCGAAGGGTGTATCGGATTGATCGATCAAGCACAAGGCAGAAGACAACCTGAAAAACTTCAGACAGAAATAATTGAGTTTATACTTTCTGAACGCTATAAAAAGCACGAAAAGAATTCTGGGTATCGTATTGCGGAAAAAATATTAGATCGTTTTCATGTGAAGATTCATCCCAGGACTGTATATAAAGTGTTAAAAAAAACGATATAGATGAATATAGCAAGCGTAGAAAAAGGCCTCATGCAAAAGAAGTTTTAAAGGAAATTCTTTTACATACTGATTTTTATAATTATCATGATTTGATACAAAATAGATATGAGACGGTCCGTTTAGTAAAATATGAAAAAGCATCCATCCATAAGGCTATATCAGATTTTGGGTTTAAATCACGATCAAGTTATTACCTTTTTTCCAGTCAAATCAGGGAACAGGGTTTTATAGGTCTCTTCGATTTACGGCCATTTGATCGCAAAATTACAATAGTCCAGGAAAAACCTTTAAACAGATTAACTGATTATAATAAGTATTTCTATGCTCAAAAACGTCCTTCAGCGGCAATTTGGAAATTACCATATAGCCCTTGGAATAACGCTTTTTACGGTTTATGGAACAAAAAGCATAAGCTTTTTGTTCAAATTATAAGGGCACTTGCAGAAGGTAATGGTATTCGTGGGATTAGTAGAATCTTTGAAATAGATAAGAATACGGTATTAAAATATCTTAAAAGTGCTGCATATCAGTGCAGGCGTGTTACTAATTTTTTTATTAGAGAAATACATGTTGAAGAACTCCAATTAGATGAAATGTGGAGCTTTGTATATAAAAAAGAAAAGAACCTGGAAGAAAATGATTATATTTCCTGCTTAAATGGGGATCAGTGGTGCTGGATTGCTATAGACGTGCGAACAAAAGTTATCGTGCAATATGAGATTGGTAAAAGAACTTATCAATTAGCAAGTGATTTAATAAGAAATTTTAAAAGTCGAACAGGTGGCATATATCCTTCTTTAATTACAAGTGATGGGTATAAAGGATATAAAATGGCCTTACTCAAATTTTATGGAAAAACTACTAAGAAAAAAGGAAAGGTTCCGCCTTCTCAAATGGATTATGTAGTTGTTAAGAAAACCAGAAAAAATGGACGAGTTGTGGATATTAAAATAGAAGTAATATTCGGAACTATACAGCGAATTATGAATAAGATCAAAAATTCTCCAGTCAGTAATAATGTAAATGTTGCATTTGTTGAACGTTCTCATTTATCACGAAGACAGTTTAACCGGCGTTTAACACGTAAAACATCTGGATTCTCAAAAAAGTTACAGAACCATTTATGGCAATTTGAATTAGAGACTGCAATACACAATTTCGTTAGGCCTCACCGCGGTTTGAAATATAATACCCCTATGATGGCAGCAGGTAAAACTGACCATGTATGGTCTGTTGAAGAACTTTTATCATTTTCTGTTTAAATTTGTACATTTAAAATTTTCATACACGAGG
>JAFDAP010000141.1 GCA_019313765.1 Deltaproteobacteria bacterium
CTGTAGGGCCTTATTACATCAATGCAGAAGGCCCTGAAAACGGCGTTTACATAAGGTTAGGCTCTACGAATCGTCGGGCAGGATCTGAAATGATTGCTGAACTCCAGCGACTGGCTCGCAATACTTTTTTTGATGAACAGCCATGCTCGGAAATCAGCTCGGAAGGTATCGACTTCCGAGCAGCTTCCGAGTTCTTTTCTGCTGTATCCCGTCAACTGACATCTCCCAGGCGGAGATCCCTTGGTCTTGTTGTCAATCATGGAGGACGTGAAGTGCCGACCCAGGGCGCGGTCTTGCTTTTTGGCAAGACAAGACGCGATATTTTCCCTGATGCTGTTATTCGGTGTGCTCGTTTCCAGGGAAGAGATACTGCCCGTTTTTTGGATCAAACAGAGATTGATGAATACCTTCCAAAGGCCGTTGACAGTGCGGTTTCCTTCATTGAAAGGCACACTCTGGAGATTGTTGAGATCGGGCGCGTTCGTAGAAAAGAGATACCTGAGTATCCTGTTGAAGCGGTACGAGAAGCTATCATCAATGCCGTTGTTCACGCTGACTACGCCATTGGCGGTATGGATATTAAAGTAGCTGTATTTGACGATCGAATCGAAATAACAAATCCGGGTCTTCTGCCCTTTGGCATGACGCTTGATGCGGCTCTTTCGGGGGTTTCAAAGCTTCGAAATCGCGTGGTCGGCCGAGTTTTCCGTGAGCTAAAACTCATTGAACAGTGGGGATCGGGGATCGGCAGAATGATAGCAGCCTGCAAAAGAAATGGCCTTCAACAACCGCGTTTTGAGGAAAGCGGGACAAGCTTTCGGGTGACCCTTTTTGGACAGCGTATCGCTGCACAAAAAGTGTCCGAATGGCATATTCGGTTAATGGACTATCTTGTTGAAAAGGGAGAAATAACAACGAAAATAGCAACAGGTCTTTGGAAAACTACCGATCGAACCGCACGCACGCGGTTACGCAAACTCGTGAAAGAGGGGGTACTGGCAGAAGTTGGGACAGGTCCAAAAGATCCAAAAAAGACGTACGTCTTAAAAAGAACAACCTAAGCCTTATGAGTATTGGCCGCGTTTGCGTGAAGCGGGTGAGACAAATGGCATTTATGGCCTAAACAAGGGGCATTGCTTGAAATCAACAAATATGATCTGCTTGAGTAATTTTTTAGTTTCTTATGGACCCCTTATTTGTGAACGTTTGGTTTAGAAGTATAAAGAAATCGGTAGGATGCATGGTAAGATGATGAGTGTACCTCCGCAAAGCGGTCCATGCGCTATGCTCCATGCGCTGTGCCCCATGCACTGTGCCCCATGCAACGACTGCCACTTCGTGGCACTTTGACCGTATCTGTCAAAGAGGTGTGTTAGGATTGATCAAACATGAAGACTTGCTTTTTTATGTGTGATCCGGGAAGAAATAATGATAGAATGTGAGTGTATCTGTGCGCGTTTAGTATGATCCGCAATCATTATAGAACGTAATGCCCGAAGGGGGGAGTCTCGCATGCTTAAAAGAACAGGCCTTAATCTTCTTTTGGCGGCATTTTTCCTGTCCGGCTGTGCCACTGTGCAGAAGCCGCATATGGAGGTCGTGAAGGAGAAACCGAGGGTGAGCAAGACAATCGCCCATACCAGACCCGAAGCAAAGAAAGGGCTGAAGAGAAAGGTAGCCATAGCCCGCTTCACAAACGAAAGCAAATACGGACAGAGCTTCTTTATTGACAAGCGAAATGACAGGATCGGCAAACAGGCGGTCGATATCCTTTCAGCGAAGCTGCTCCAGACCGAGAAATTCATTCTTCTGGAGAGGGCTGATCTGCACAAGATCAGTGTGGAGCTGAAACTGGGAAACGTCGCTCCCCTGAAGAATATGGCCGACTATCTCATAGTGGGCTCGGTTACCGAGTTCGGCAGAAAAAACGTAAGTGATGTGGGTGTATTCAGCCGGGTCAAAAAGCAGGTCGCATTTGCAAAGGTGCATGTACGCCTGGTCGATGTCTATACCGGGCAGATCCTTTACTCCGAAGAGGGCGAAGGCAAGGCCTTTTCAGAGGCGGGCACCGTGTTCGGGGTCGGTGCGCGGGCGGGGTACGACTCCACCCTGAATGACAAGGCCATTGAGGCCGCCATCGGCAACCTCGCATCCAACATCATCGAGAACCTTCTGGATAAGCCCTGGCGCGGATATATTCTGGGATATGACAACGGCCTCTGGATAATCTCGGGCGGAAAATCCCAGAATATAGCTCCTTCGGACACCTTTGAGGTGGTGCTCAAGGGAAAGAAGGTAAAAAATCCACAGACAAACATGTACATAACATTGCCGGGCAGGAAGATCGCCACCATCAGGGTTGTGAGTTGCGTTGGCGATTCCAGAGAAAATGAAGTGTCTCTTTGCGAGTTGATCGACGGGGATCTGTCCCGGTATGTATCAGCCAAGGAGCTTTCAGGACTGTATATCCGCCAGACCATACAGGGGGAATAGTCATGATGAAAAGAACGGCAACAGCCCTTGCCGCGGCCCTGGTCTTTGTCCTGCTGACCGGGTGCGGCTACAAGGAGGGTGTGATTCAGGATGAGCCTGTGAGCTATCTCAGGTTTACGGGCGCCTTGCAGGGCGCGGTCGTCTCCATCGACGATCTGGAGCCTTTTAAGCTCGGGGAGGCAGGCTCATCCGCCGACGCCAGGAACAACCCCTCCGGAGCAACAGGCCCGATCCACTACCGGGTTGAACCGGGAAAGCACAGGATCACTGTCAGGAAAAACGGGCAGGTGGTAGTGGACAGAATCATCATGCTGGATAATGGAGTGACCAGGGAGGTAAGAATTCCATGAAAACCTGCGTCGGCTCTCTCTTACTGCTCCTGCTGGTCCCCGTTCTTCTTGCTTCCTGCGCTTCGCAGAGAATGTACTACTGGGGGGACTATTCCACCACGCTTTACCATTCCAGGAAAGTCCCCTGCGAGGGGAACCTTCTGAAACACACGCAGGCCCTTGAGAACATCATCCAGAAGTCGGAGGAACAGAACCTCAGGGTGCCTCCGGGGGTCTATGCGGAACTGGGATATGTCTATTTCAGGCAGAATGCCACCGACACCGCGGTCAAGTATTTCCTACTGGAGGAGCAGACATATCCCGAATCAAGGATCTTCATGGAGCGGTTGGTGCAGGCCGCAAGGGCAAGGGCCGCCGACACTGCTGAAGAAGAAAATGCACAGGAAGACGCTGCCAAGGAATAGGGCGTTACTGAACAGGGAGGCTCAAATGGGTGCAAGGGTTTTGGCTGCAATCGCTTTGCTGGTCTCACTTTTTGTCCTGGGCTCGGGTTGTGCTCCAAAGATGGTGACCAAGGGGACCGAGTTCCCCCTGATGTATGAGGAGGCGCCGGCCTGTATCCTGATCCTTCCGCCGATGAACGAATCCACGGCCGCCGATGCAAAGGAGTATTACTCCACCACCATCCAGGAGCCGCTCTCGTTCTGCGGGTATTACGTGCTTCCCTATGAAGTCACCACGGAAGTGATAAAGATGGAGGGGATATACGATACTGAGCTGCTGCGGGACACCCCACTGACCAAGTTCAGGGAATATTTTGGAGCGGATGCGGTCCTGTTTACCACTATCAAGAAGTGGGACTTGGCCTATGTCGTGCTGGCCTCAACCCTTACTGTCTCTGTGGACTGCGAGCTCAAGTCCACGAAAACCGACCAGGTACTGTGGAAGTACAATGGCACCGTTGTGGTGGACCTCTCAGGGGGCAACACCGGAGGCGGCCTCGCCGGCCTTATTGCAAAGGTCATAATCACGGCGGTGAGCTCGGCCATGGCCGATTACGTGCCCTATGCCAGAATGGCCAATTATCGCTCTCTGGCCTCCATGCCGTACGGAAAATACCATCCCCAGTATTTGAAGGATAAGGATCAGGAGTTCATCGATCAAACCCCTGAAGAATAGAAGATCTGAAGACGAATATTCAAGCTACCGGAATTCCCGTTCACACTCGATCTCATATAAGGTTGTTGATGGCATTTGTAAAGATCAAAGCCCCCTTTTCACAAGGTTGATCAAAGGGGAGTCCGTACAGATCACCGATATAGAATAAGAAATGATCATGGCCATGCGGGATGTGACGGTGGTTTTTTGCCGCAGAAGTCTTGTCAAGAATTGATTAAAACTCACAACCCGGAATTCGAAAATCGTAAAGCTGAATGCTTTAGCAATAAACAAGAGTCAAGAGTAGATCTGATAATCATATAAAGGTCTATAAGCCGTAGCGCAGTTTCCTTGGATATTTAAGAAAGAGGACACCTCCCTATCCATAGCTAAATATGCTATGGAACCAGTACGCATAAGCGTAACAATATTAATTTTAGGATTTAGGAGGTGCCCAAATGAAAGTATACGCAGGAATCGATTTACATTCAAGTAATAATTACATTGGAATTATCGACGAGCAGGATCACAGGTTGTATCAGAAGAGATTGCCAAACAATTTAGAAAATATATTAATGGCCCTGGAACCGTTCAAAGAATCTTTAGAAGGTGTGGTTGTTGAATCAACCTACAATTGGTACTGGATGGTAGATGGGTTACAGGAGGACGGATACAAAGTGCACCTGGCCAATCCCTCTGCAATAAAACAATATGAGGGTCTGAAACATACAGATGATAAGTGGGATTCATTTTGGCTGGCGCACATGAAACGCTTGAACATATTACCTGAGGGATATATTTATCCAAAAGAAGAACGACCTGTGAGGGATGCACTCCGTAGAAGGCTTCTATACGTAAGGCATAGGACCTCACATATCTTGAGTTTTCAAAGCGCGATTACAAGGAATCTTGGCTATAAGATGTCAGGTCGAGATATCAAGAAGCTTAATGAGTCCGATGCTGATAAAATATTTGACGAGCCTTTTCTGATTTTAAGTGCCAAAAACAGCATATCCACGGTACATTTTTTAGGGAAAAAGATAAAGGAGATTGAAAAGGCAGTAAAGTCACATGTCCATCTTAAGCCGGAATTTAAATGTCTTCTGACTATGCCAGGGATTGGTGACATTCTCGGATTAACCATTATGCTGGAGGCAGGAGATATCTCCCGGTTTCCAACTGTAGGTAAATACTCTTCCTATTGCCGGTGTGTAAAGAGTGAACGGTTATCAAACAAGAAAAAGAAAGGTGAAGGCAACCGTAAGAACGGCAATAAATATCTTTCCTGGGCCTATGTTGAAGCAGCGAACTTTGCCATAAGGTTTTATCCTGAATTTCAAAGTTTCTATAAACGTAAAAAGGCCAAGACGAATGGAATAGTTGCAATCAAAGCATTGAGCAACAAATTGGCCAGGGCATCATACTATGTAATGAGGGATCAGGTGCCCTATGATGCAAGTAAGCTATTCAGATAATCAGACAGCGTGCAGCAGGGAACCGGTAAAGGGGTTGGTATAAATCCATCAGATTTGATTGGAATCTGCTGCACGCATATTATACAGACGGTAATCGTTTTACATCCTGATTTGCCTATGCCGTGAGCTAAAAAGGGGTTGGCTAATAACCATAAGATTTGTGATACATCCTATTGGACACGGCATGGAACCGATGATTTTCTGGGGGGACACGGCATGGAACCGATGATTTTCTGGGGCGGTATTGACTGCCAGGGGTCATAAAGGAACGGCGATTCCGACGTGTTACCTGTCATGTTGGTAAAACGAAATCGCCTGAAACCTTCTTAATTGATAAGTATGGGACTCTTTATCGACCTTGATCCTGATGGGTGACTGGTGCGGATCAGATTAAGCTGACCGTAAACCTATAATGACGAAGTAACGGGTGCGGGACAGGAGGCTAAAACGAGACCGAGCTGTGCTGGTGTAGTTGGCAAGCGAAAAAAGAGCGATATTTTTCAATGGAGAGGTGTTTTTTCTCTTGACAAGACCTTTAATGGGTGCGATATTTTTCAATGGAGAGGTGTTTTTTCTCTTGACAAGACCTTTAATGGGTGCCTATGAGAAAGTAAGTCAAGAGAAACTTTTCTCCATTAGCAAGAAATATTTATTTTCTTACTTACGGTCTCCAATCGTTGCCTATCCTTGGACCACATTTGTAGCACCATTTTTATACTTAACGGATCTTACTTTATCTATTGACTATAATAGAGGCTTTTCAGTATTCCTCATGCGCCTATTTGAGCTCTCTATCTCTGGTAAATGATATTATCAGAGAATGGGCTATGATAAATTTCAGGAAATAAAGGGAGGATTAATCGACCCCATGAACTATCATCTGCAATAGCAGATGTGTTACACCCATTATTGAATTCTCTTCCCTTACCCATAAGACCGTTGTCTATCTTTAATGCAGGTGCTTAGACGTGATGCTTATAGGCCTGAAAACTAATTTATAGCCTCTACATGATCCCTCATGTATGGTTTATATTTTTCCCCACTCTTAAAAACGCCTAAACTTAGGATCGCTAATCTCCGACAAGCTTTATGTCTCGCATTGTATTCAGGGTAGCCTTTTTCTTTAATTAAATATTCATAGTAATCGTTAATAGGGTTATTTCCGCCAATGGCTGCTAAAACACCAGATTTGTAGACACTCTTTAATTGTCTACAGAAACGAGGTGTTTTTTTACCGTAACTTCTTCCGCCGCTTATTCGATCTAATTTGATCAGCCCTGCGTAACTGAGATAATGTCCATTATTAATAAATCTATAGGGGGTCACAATACGAGAAACAATTTTTACTGCATTAATATCACCAATGCCCGGCAGACTCTTTTGTCGTTTTATTTCCGGGTATTTTCTGACAAGCCTCTTAAACTCTTCCTCATAACCTTTTTTCTCTTTAGTATAAGCTTCAATTTGTCTATCTAAACATTCCAATACAAACTGATCACCTTGGGATTCCAGCTTACTACCTTTATCTTTATCACCCTTTTTTCCGCAAGCCCGTAGTAAAGCATATCGTTGATTCTTTAAGCGAACACCGGCCTTGACCAGATCCTCGTACCCACTGATAACTCTACGTAGATATAAAAACTTATCTGTTGAATGGTAGACTTCTTTAACCAGGTTAGCTTTCAGGAGTTGTACTAATTTGGAAGCATCAATTTTATCTGTCTTTGGGCCTTCACTTAATAGTCTATTCCTAAGGGGATCACAGATCAATATTTTATCAACATATTCCTTCAATTCGGTATAAAGCCATTGCGTAGTTGTCGTTTCTTCAATCGTTAATATTTTTGTACCCCTCAAATTTTTTAAATAGACCTTAAGCTCAACAATATCTGAAGGGACATCAATGGCTGTTATTTTATTTGATTTCTTTGTCATGCGAGCAATAGCCATATTTATAATTGACCAGTCGATTGCAATATAATGATCATAAATGATATCTTCCATAATGATCTCCTTTCTTTGTGTTATTATTTTTAAGCTGCAAAATAACTTAACACGAATGAGGCTATGCCTCAAAGGAGACCATCTTTCTCATTTTATCGACCCCATTCACAAGTCAACAATAATTTGCCTGTCCCATATCACTCAATTTTGGGGATCAGGGAAAAGGCTTCTCATGCATCCTGATCCCGTATAACCTCCACAAAAACCGTATGGGTGCGTGACCCGTGACTCGGAAGCGTGGGGACCGTGGAAGTCAATATATTTACAGCCCCGCCTATATGACGCGTCCAGATCGACCCACCGGCCCTGGTGGAGACAGGCGACCCCCTGGGTAATATCTTCCGTGACAATTGCCGGGACCCTTGTCTGCCCTTGAGGGCTTGTAACCAGGACCCTGTCCCCATCCTGTATACCCCGTTTTTCAGCATCCCCACGATGCAGGTAAAGAATCTTGGGCCCTAATTTCTCGGTCCAGGGCATGTTGGCTCCG